>DLMG01000232.1:0-10009 GCA_002479245.1 Verrucomicrobia subdivision 3 bacterium UBA7542
GTGATGAACTCCTCGCCGGCCTTGGCGCGGCGGACGACGATGGTGGGTTTGCAACGTGATTCCGGCATCTTGCCGGAATTCCCAGTTTCAGTTTGATCTGCCGGCGGGACGCCGGCAGCACGTTGTTTAGCAATGAGATGGTAATCAAACGCGTGCAACGGCTGGCCGATTTCGAACATCACATAATTCGTCACGTCCACGACGTTGTTGATGCTGCGAATACCAACTTTTTCCAGGGAGGTTCGGAGCCAATCCGGACTGGGACCGATTTTCACGCCCTTGACGACGCGGGCGGTGTAGCGCGGGCAAAGATCCGGATCATCCAAGCGGACGGAGACTAACTCACTTGTGGTAGGGACGCGTTCCACCGCGTCCCCATCCTTCCGCGTTGAATTTAGGGACGCGGTGGAACGCGTCCCTACCAGATTGACATCCGGCATTTTTAACTTGTTGCCCGTCACCGCCGCAATTTCCAGCGCGATGCCGATGACGCTGTTCCAATCCGACCGGTTCGGCGTGATTTCGAGATCGAACACCACATCGCCGCTGGTGCGGCCGAGATATTCGGCGAACGGCTGGCCGACCTTGGCGTCGGGCGGCAGGATGAGCAGGCCTTCCTCGCGTTTAAGTCCGATTTTTTCCGGGTCAAGGCCGAGTTCCTGGTAGGAGCACATCATGCCGTGGCTGGTGATGCCGAAAACCTTTCGTTCCTTGATGACGAACGGCTCCTTGTCGCCCGGCTTTAGCGGCAGCGCGAAATTCGGCAGGATGAGCGGGACTTTGTCGCCCGGCTTGTGGTTCTGCGCGCCACAAATGATGACGCGCTCGCCCTTGCCGTCGTTGACCTTGCAGACGGAGAGCTTGTCCGAGCCGGGCACGGGATCGCGCGTGAGGATTTGGGCGACGACTATGCCATCGAACTCGCCGCCGGTTTTATGGACGCCCTCGACTTCGAGGCCGAGCATGGTGAGCCGCTCCGCCAGTTGCTCGGGCGACCAGTCAAAATCAACGTATTGTTTGAGCCAGTTAAGGGTGAGTTTCATTGTTATTGCGTTGGCATTTGCTTGAACAATTGGACAGCTCTGAAATGGCCATCTACTGCGGTGCGAATTGCTGAAAAGGATTTCTTCACTTCGTCGTTTTCCTTTCCTGAGTGAACAATCTCACTCAAATCATTGTATGCTTTCTTCAACGAAGGGAAATTACTTGGAAAGTTCTTGGGTAAAGTTTTTGCGTAAAGGTCAGCTAATTCATCGCCAGTCGGGTTTCCTTTGATCGCTTTGATTTCCACCTCTGGAATCGTGGAGTGAAAATATTGCTCAATAACAGTCCGCAAATACAGAGCCGCCGCCAAAGTGAAGCTTGTTTGGTCGGCGATGATTGCGTTTCTGTAAAATTTACGTTGCGCATCAGGAATAAAATCTGGAACTGAAACTTCAGGAAATTGGCTTCTGCCAACCAGAGTTAATTTAAGATCATCGCGTTTGACCAGAAACACCAACGGGTCTTCCTTGCAGTTTTGACATTGATATGGAAAAGAAAAAATTTGGATTACCGAACCGTCTTGTTGAAAGTCGAAGGACGCGGTTCCATAACGCAATCCGACAAAACCAGAATTATGAGGTTGAATCGAACCTTTGCACTGCTTGCTGCCGCAGGAGACTCTGACAGAAGGCAACGGTAGTGGCGGCAAATCTACAGAACCTATTGGTGGCACTCCGGGTGGAGGATTTGATTCTGTATAAAAATACCAATCCGAATAAAGGAGGGCATCTCGTTCTTTATTCAGTTTGTCGACGCGATTCTTCAGATACGGTGTTCCATCTAGGTTGATCCCGGGCTCGGCTCGTGAAGCTTCTCGTTTGTGTTCTTCAATGATGCTGTTAATTACCTCATTGAAATCTTTCTCCGAAATTTGAACGCTTTGATAAAGATGCTTTGTTTCCAAAAGCTCTTGCAGAACCGATGAAACTTTTCGGCTGATTACATCGGTTAAATTGGAAGCGTAATTCGTCATTACTTAAAATTGTTTCAAAAACCGCACGTCGTTTTCGTAAAAGAGCCGGATGTTGTTTTTGGGGCCAAAGTTATTAACGAGCCAATGGTCTTAATTTCAAATTTTTGGCCGACTCGCAACCGAAGCGAATCCCTCACCTGTTTGGGAATTGTCACTTCAAATCGTTTTGAAAGAATCATTGGTTTCATACGTGTTCGCATTCATAACGATTTCGCCAGTGGCAGAATGTCGTCAAAGTGCTTGTCGCAATGCTCCAATTCTAACCCGTGAGTCACAGCGCACGCCGTCGTGACAATGTCGCTGATGGGAAGAGTAAGACCTTTTTCCCGGCAACGGAGCGCCAATTTGGAGGCCAGACGCCAGACGGGTGCATCCACCGGGATGCGCTCGACTTCGTTTTCCATCTCCGCCAATTCCCGTTTTTCCTTCGCGCCACGCACCCCATGCCACAATTCCACCAAAGTGATGTCGCACCAAGCCGCCTCGCCGCTCAAAACCAGCACCTCAACCTTGTCGCCCGCCTCGGATTCGCGGTCGCGCAGGTATTCCACCCAACTGGATGTATCAACAAGCTTCATTTGGCTTTTGGCATATCGGCTGCGCGCATCGCCTTCAGGTCGGTCTGCGTCATGAAATCACGGAACTGGCCACGCACACGGGCGTTCAATTTTTCCAGCCGCTTAAGGTGGTTGAAACGGTCAACAGCGGTCACCACAGCCTCCCGCTTGGTCTTCGCGCCGGTAAATTTCATAGCTTCTTCCATCAAATCTTCAGGAATATCAATCGTTGTTTTCATGCTTCTAAAATAGCCTTATTTGGAATCCTGTCAACCGCTGTTTGGATTCCCTAAAATTGCCTCAAGAACCGCACATCATTTTCGTAAAAGAGGCGGATGTCGTTGATGCCGTAACGAATCATGGCGATGCGTTCGATGCCGAAACCGAACGCCCATCCGGTCCAGACTTCAGGGTCGTAACCGACATTTTCGAACACCTGCGGATGCACCATGCCGCAGCCGGCGATCTCCAGCCAGTCCTTGCCGAGCTTTTTCACGAGCGCATTGCTGAAATCAATCTCGAAGCTCGGCTCGGTGTAGCTGAAGTAGTGCGGACGGAAACGAATCTTCACGTCGCGGCCCAGCAGTTCCTTGAAAACGAATTCGACCGTGCCTTTGAGGTCGCCGACGGTGACGCCCTTGTCCACGTAAAGCCCTTCGATCTGCTGGAAAGTTGGGTTGTGGGTGGCATCGGCGTTGTCGCGGCGATACACGCGGCCCGGCACGATGATGCGCACGGGCGGCGGCTGCGATTTCATGACGCGGATTTGGACCGAGGAAGTGTGCGTCCGGAGAAGCAGTGAACGTGCTGCCGGCGTCTCGCCGGCAGAATGGCTCTCGGAGCGGGACGCTCCGAGCGCGTTAAGATAAAACGTGTCCTGGGTATCGCGTGCCGGATGGTCGGCGGGGGTGTTGAGCGCGTCGAAGCAATGATACTCGTCCTCGATTTCCGGGCCGTCCGCGACGACAAAGCCGATTTTGCGGAAGCTGCGGACGATGTCTTCGGTCACTTGCGTAAGCGGATGGAGTTTGCCGAGCGCGCGGCGGCGTCCGGGCAGGGTGAAATCGGTTGGTTCCTTGGGCAACGCGGCCTTGAGTTCGAGTTCCGTGCGGCGTTCGGCGAGCGCGGCTTCAAGGGCGATTTTGGTGATGTTGATAAGTTTGCCGGCGGCGGGCTTTTCCTCCTTGGGCAGCGTGCCGAGCTGTTTCATCAGCGCGGTGAATTTGCCGTTGGCGCCGAGCCATGCGCCCTTGGTCTGTTCGAGTGCAGCAAGGTCGGCGGTGCTTTTGAGTTCGGCAAGCGCGGTTTGCTTCAATGGTTCAATTTGGTCAATCAGTCCGGCCATAATTTTTCAAAAAGATTAGCCACAAAAGGGCGCAAAAGACACAAAGAAAAATTTCAAGAAAACATCCAACATCGAACATCCAGTGACGCGCCAACACATTGGATGTTGAGTGTTCGATGTTCCCATTCCAAAGCAAAACGGGCGGACCATTGCTGGCGCCCGTCGGAAAACTTGAAACTGAAAACTTCCTATGCTTTCACGCCTTTGGCCTTGAGCGCGTCCTGGGCGATCTTCACCAGGTGAGTAAACGCGGCGGCATCGGTCGCGGCGAGGTCGGCGAGCACCTTGCGGTCGAGCGCGCACTTGGCGGCCTTGAGGCCTTCAATAAACCGGCTGTAAGTGATGCCGGCGGCGCGGGCGGCGGCATTGATGCGCACCTGCCAGAGATAACGGAAGGTGCGTTTCTTGACGCGGCGATCACGATAGGCATATTGCCGGCCATGATCAACCGCGTCGGACGCGTAGCGGTAAAGTTTGGAACGGCGCATCCGGTAGCCTTTGGCGGCTGTGACCATCCGTTTGCGGCGTTTGCGGGAGGCGGCGGCGTTGGTAACTCGCATAAAAAAATTGGGGTCTGGCGTCTAGGGTCTGGGGTCCGGGGTCTGGAAAATTAATGGCTGAACGGCAGATTTTGCGTGATGCGATACGCGTCGGTGGGGTCCACCGTGGCTGCGCCACGGAGATGGCGGCGGCGCTTGGGATTCTTGGTCTGGGCCAGGTGGCGGTTGCCGGCGTGGTGGAACAGGACCTTGCCAGTGCCAGTGATCTTGAACCGCTTGGACACGGACTTTTTTGTTTTGATGCCTTTGGGTCGTCGCATAAATCTTAATTTCTCAATTGCAAAAGAGCCCAAACTATACGTGGCGACAGGCGTTGAGGCAAGCGCCATTTTTGAATTAATCAAGAGTCAACACGCGATGGCAGGACAAACCTGCCGGTTAGCCCAAACTTGTTGGTGGCAAGATGCGCCCAATCGAGAAGACGGTCATCGGTCCCAAAGACGGAATTCAGGTCATTCCATCAACCTAGGGAGCATAAACCGAGCGGTAGAATCGCTGGCCGAATTGGCTCGCGTGGGTATCCACGAAGGTAAACGGAGCGGTATTGGTCTGTACCGGAACCCAATTAACCAAGTCGGTGGAGGCTTGAACTACATAATTATACCCGGGCACACCCGCAACAATCAAAGCATACTGGCCTTCGGCATGGGCGGTTGATGCCAGGGTGGCCGCCGCCGTGGCATAGATGGTCAATTTGGCTGTGCTGCTGGTCGAACCCGTGCTGTTGTACACCATTACCGAATATGTGCCCGCTTGATTTGTGGTAACTTTGCTTAGCGTTAACACCGAGCTGACCGCCGAAGGCAGATTGGTGTCATTGAATTTCCATTGGTATTTCAAAGCCCCGGTTCCGGTGGCTGTTACGCTGAGGGTTTTGGTCTGACCAACCAGGGCCACAGAGTTGGCCAATGGTTTGCTGAACGAAAGATGACCTCTGCTGGTTCTGCCAGTGGTGCTGGCAACGGTCACGGTGAATGTGCGGGTGACGATGTTGTTGCTCGTCCCACTGTCTTTGACAGTAACGGTGATAGTCGCCGTCCCGGTCTTGTTGACCGCCGGTGTGAAGGTCAGGGAGCCGGTACTGTTCGCGCTGCTGTAATTAACCGTCGGATTGGGAATCAAACCCGTGTTACTGGAAACCGCGGTGACGGTGAGTTTCTGATTTTCATTGGTCGCGCCGGAGGTGATGCCGGATAAACTGACAGTTTTCAGACCGGCGTTTTCGTTGATGGTCAGATTGGTGATCGCATTCAACGTCGGTGGCTGATTCACAATCGGAGCATTCATGGGAACCAGGTAGGACACCTCGCTTGAGAACGGACTTTCCAGGCCCGAAGCAGCATACGTTGTCGCCGCAAAATAGTAGGTGGTTCCCTGAACCAGGCCGGAAATGGTTGCATTGGTTGCGTTGCCAGCACAAATCTCGTTGGTGTAGACGCCGCTGGCTCCTCCGCAATAAACGTTGTAACCCACAACGCTTGGATCAGTGCTTGCGTTCCACGCCAACGTTACACTCCCGGTTGCGAAGGCTGAAAGCTGCATAACCGCAAACAAGACGCTGAAGAGAAAAGAACCCAAAATGGCACGTCTTGACCGGATAAATACTTCCACTTGGTACATCACACCGGCTCTCTATGCATAAGGCTTGCCAACCTGACAGCGGGCGCGCAGTAAATTTTTGAAAACGGGTGACAAACTTTGGGACAAGTGGAGTTGCCAAATTTATACAGAAAACCAATGCTTTCAACGGGGAGGTCGAATGCTTGCAATTATTTTAACCACCATGCCTCAAATAGCGGCATCCTATCCGGGTCTGACGAAAAAACCTTCAAGACAGGGGTTGTCTTGAAAAAGAGCAGTGCAATTTGCAAATCGCCGGGCCAATCGGATGCAATCCAGTCGCAGACGCCCACGGTGAAGGACACGAATTTTCCGCTCAACCGTTCCCGCAGAAAAGACATCAACGGCTTGACAATTTCGGGCGAACTGTTGAGATGACCCCCGTCAGCAAATCCGGGTTATGAACTTTAATTTTCTTTTCGTTCAATCAACAGGAATCATCCGAAAATCGTTTCCCTCCGTTCCCGGATCATTATTGATGTTGGTGTTCTTCGCCGGGCTGGGAAGTCTCACAAAAGTGCAGGCCGACGGGATGTTTGTCGCGCCAAAATTTGTCTGGGACAAACACAAGGACATCAATGAACCGACGCAAAAAGCCATCATGGTATATGACGCCGGGCGCGAGGATTTGATTTTGCAGGTCAAATACGAAGGGCCGGTGGACGAATTTGGCTGGCTCATTCCCGTGCCGAACCTGCCGACCGTCCAGGAAGGCTCGATGAAGTGTTTCTACGAATTGAGCCAATACACGCAGAAGCATTTTGAGTGGGGACACCAAAGCAGCCGAACCAGGTCCGGCGCCATGACTCTGGGCATGGATAGTGCCGGAGCCAAAACCGAACCTCCGGTCAAAGTCATTGAAACGAAAACCGTCGGCGCTTACAAAATAGCAGTCCTCTCGACGAAAGATGCCGGTGCTTTGGAAAACTGGCTGGCGACCAACCGTTTTTATTTTCCCACGAACAAAACCGCCGCGCTGGATGCCTATGTTAAACAGCATTGGTATTTCATCGCCGTCAAGGTCAACCTCGGCCAAGGTCTCTGGGGAACCATTTCGAGCAAGCTAAAACTGGCGTCGGGCGAACTGCATCCGCTGCAAATCAGCTTTGCGAGCGACCGGTGCGTTTACCCGCTGAAAATTTCCTCCGTCAATGGCCAGCCGTCGGAAGTGCAGGTCTATGTGCTGTCGCCGGAGCCGCTGCTGGAAAAGGCGATGCTCGAAAAGAAGTTGCCGACGATTTACAGCAACGATTTGGCGCGGGCGAAGGAATCAGCAGAACGAATGGAACAAATGCAGATCAGACAACGAGAAATGCAAAGGCACATAATGGGTGGAAACATGTCAGCCAATCCACCCTTGTCAGCCGAAATGCAAAAAGGGATTCAAAAATTGAGTGAAACGCCCATAGCTGATCCCGGCAATTTGCCGCCCTACGCCAAGGTTACCAAAGCTGATTTGCCGGATTGCAGCAAAGCGATTTCACGTCTTGCGAACAGATCCTGGTGGCTGACGAAACAAACCTGGACCTTCAAACCGGAAGAAATGCGCGACCTGGCATTTGAGCCGGCAATGTCCGTTTTTGCCGATTGGCTGGGCACAAAATACGGTTATTTCGCCGTGGAAGGCCTCGCGCGTTTCCAAGCCGATGCGGTCCCCGCGCTCATCGCTGCATTTCAAAACACGAATTCCGTCGTCCGCGTCAATGCCGCCTCCATTTTCAACCGGCATTACGGCTCAATATACGATCCGAGATTAACAAAGGCCGCAGTCTATTGGTTGAAGGATTCAGAACCCGAAGTCAGGGTGGCGGGGGTTAGCCTGTTGACCGAGTATTCGAACTGGAATCCGACCAATGCCGACTTGCTCGCGTCTATGCTCCGTGATCCTGACCGCCGTGTCCGGCACGAACTGGCCTTTGCCCTGCCGCGATTTCGGAATGATTTGGGGAAATATATTCCAGTTTTTTATGAAATGCTCAAAGGCAAAGACATGGATATCCGGGTTTCGGCCGTGGAAATGCTCGAACGCCTTTCCGTCCCGATCCCGGTTGAAGATTTGTTGCCGCTTTTCAATGTTCACGACGACCTGTCGCTGGGCCTCGTAGGGCAAGCGTTGTATCGCGAAGACGTATCCAACGATGAGGTCATTCCTTTGCTGCAAAATCCCGATCCATCGGCCCGGATGGTTGCGCTGAATATTTTCTCCAAAAACGCAAATAAACAATCTGTCGAACTGGCGCTGCCATTGCTGCGCGACCCGGATGAACTCGTGCGCCTGAAAGCGGCCCAGACATTGCGTGAGCTAACCGGTCAGAATTTCAGCGAAGACCAGGCCGATGAATGGGGGAAATGGTGGATGACGAACAAAAACCAATTCATATCACCTTTCTATACAAGAGCGATTCGTTCTTATACAAGAATGATTCAGGATCTTCCTCAAAATGGCCGGGCCTATTACGATCGCGGTTGTTTTTACTATGATACATATCAATTCACCAATGCTTTGGCCGATTTTCGCAAGGCATGTGAACTGGGTTCAGACGCCCAGGATTACTCTTGCTTTCGTATCTGGCTCATTCGGGCGCGCCTGGGTGAAAAAGACGCCGCGACTCAGGAACTGGCAACTTATCTGGAACATCGCAATGTGGAAAAGTCGAATGATTGGCCATTAAAGGTCGGACACTTCCTCACCGGTCAATTGAGCGAAGCCGACTTTCTCGAAGCCGCTGCCGATACAAATGCTAAGACCGACCAGGAACAGCATTGCGAAGCTTATTTCTATGCCGGCATGAAACATCTCCTTGAGAGTGACAAAACAACGGCGGCGGATTATTTCAAAAAATGCCTGGCGACCAATGTCAAATATTTTGGAGAATATCAAAGTGCTGAGGCGGAATTAAGAAGGCTCGCATCCCCGGCGAAATAAATCCCCGGTGTTCTTTACTGAATCCATCCGCCGCCGAGAACCAAATCGTCCTGATGAAACACCGCCGCCTGCCAGGCGTCGGTTCTATTTCGCCGCCAAGGCCGCTTCGATGGCTTGAATCATTTCCGGCGAATCGGGTTTCACCTTCGACTCAAACCGCTTCAGGATTTTGCCGTCGCGGCCAATGAGGAACTTGGTGAAATTCCATCCAATGTCCCCGGCAACCGGCGATTCCTTGCCCGCCAGCATCACGTAAAGTGAATGGCGGTTGGCGCCGTTGACTTCGATTTTGTCGAACATCGGGAAGGTCACCGCGTATTTGGAGGAGCAGAACTGTTTGATTTCCGCGTCCGTGCCGGGTTCCTGTCCGCCAAACTGATTGCACGGGAAACCGCACACGACCAGCCCCTGCGCCTGATACTTCTGGTAAGTGGCTTCGAGCGCCGTGTATTGCGGCGTGAACCCGCAGTGCGACGCGACGTTGACGACGAGCAGCACCTTGCCCGCATACGGCTTGAGCGTCGCGTCCTTGCCGTCAATGTCCTTGAGCGGTATGTCGTAAATGGATTCCGCGGCATAGGCGGAAATGACCTGAAAAATCAGGATCACGGCCAAAAGGATGAGTATTTTCATGACGGAAACAATGCACCGGCTGGCGCAGACTGTCAATGCGCCGCGTTTGGGTCAGCGCACAATCCACCCGCCGCCGACCACCAGATCGTCCTGGTAAAACACCGCCGCCTGGCCGGGAGTGATGGCGCGCTGGGCCGTGTGCAGTTTCACTTTCGCGCCGCCGTTGTCCAGGGGCGTTATCGTTGCCGCTGTGCCGGGATGGTTGTAACGGATTTTTACCGTGGCTTCAATTGGCTCCGTCAAATTGTCGAATGGAATCCAGTTGCAGCGGTCCACGGTGAATTCATCGCGGTCGAGTGCTGAATCGTCGCCGACGATGACGCGATTGTTCGCCGCATCCAGTTCAATCAC
>DLMG01000232.1:10162-11663 GCA_002479245.1 Verrucomicrobia subdivision 3 bacterium UBA7542
TGGCCGAGGACGCGCCCGTGCAAATCCACAATCTCGCCGCGATGTTTCGGCACGAGGTTCGCCTCCCGGAGAAATTTCCCGTAGTCGTTGTCCGGCACGAAGCAGATCTCCATGCTCTCCTTTTTATCGGCGGTCTTGAGCTTGCGATCGCGGGCGGCTTCGCGCGTGTCGCTCTTGGTCTGGTCGCCGACCGGGAACAGGGCGCGGGCCAGTTGATCCTGCCGGAGCGAAAATAAAAAGTAGCTCTGGTCCTTGCGCGGGTCGCGTCCGCGCTTGAGCCGCGTGCGTCCGTGGCCGTGTTCCACCCGCGCGTAATGGCCGGTGGCGACATATTGCGCGCCGAGTTGATCCGCGCGTTGCAGCAACGTGCCAAACTTTAGATGTTCGTTGCAAAGGATGCAGGGATTTGGGGTGCGTCCGGCCCGATATTCGGCGGCAAAACGGCTGATGACCTCCTTTTGAAATTCCTCCGCCTCGTCAATCAGATGAAACGGAATGCCCAAGTGATCGCAAATGGCGCGCACGTCGGCCGCTGCCCGGGATCCGCAACACTTGAACTGGTCCTCGTCGGGTGAAATACAGTCGTGCTTCCACAGCTTGAGCGTGACGCCGATGACATCATAACCCTGCTCGACGAGCAGGGCCGCCGCCGTGGAGGAGTCCACTCCACCGCTCATGCCGCAGACCACACGCTGACGCTTTTCGGAATTCACAAGGCCGCCATTATACTGCAAGGGCCAGGTTTGTAAAAGCCGTTCGACCGTTCAGGACTCATTCCTTTATTTACGCCGACGCGAAAAGCTGACAAAATATCTTTCCGCAAGGCGACTATCCCGCTGACGTAAACCGGTCGGGAATGGTTCCATTCCGGCAGTATTTAAAAACATTTATTGCGGAATAGCAAAATTTATGTCAAGTATAAGCAAAATGAAGGCGAAGCGATTCGCCGGAAAATGACGACTAAAACGATGCAGCAACTCAAACATCGGGCGCCGGGCCGGGCCGGCGCGCCGGCGCAACAGGGGCTTTATGACCCGCGCTTCGAGCACGAAGCGTGTGGTGTGGGATTTGTCGTCAATATCAAGGGCAAGAAATCGCACGCCATCGTCCAGCAGGCGCTCCAGGTCTTGCGCAACCTCCAGCACCGCGGCGCTTGCGGTTCCGAGGTGAACACCGGCGACGGGGCGGGCATCCTGATGCAGGTGCCCCACGGGTTTCTGGAGGAGGCCTGCCGCGAAATGAAGATCGTCCTGCCCGGACCGGGCGGCTACGGCGTTGGCATGGTCTTTCTGCCGCCCCATCCCGGGGAGCGCTACAAGTGCGAGGTGCTTTTCGAGGATATTGTTGCCACGGAAGGCCTGCAACTGCTGGGCTGGCGGACCGTGCCCACCGAACACAGTTCGCTGGGTCAAACCGCCATCGTGTCCGAGCCCATCGTGCGCCAGGTGTTCATCGCGCGTCCCGACGGCCTGGCCGATGACCTGGCGTTCGAGCGCAAGCT
>DLMG01000255.1 GCA_002479245.1 Verrucomicrobia subdivision 3 bacterium UBA7542
CGTCTGGACCACGGAGAAATGATTACCCATCACGCGCGAGGCGTAATCCAGGCACGCCTGCACGTCGGCGCGGGTGAGCCGGGGATATTCCTCCAGCACGTCCTCGACCGAATCGCCGGCGGCGAGAAATTCCAGCACCGTCTGCACCGTGATGCGCGTGCCGCGAACGACCGGCCGCCCGTTGCAAACATCCGGCTTGATTGAGATGCGCTCCGACATGCCTCTACGCTAACACAACCGCGCGGGAATCCAAGGGCAAATCACTTTGGGATGGACGACCGGTGCAAGGGGTGTGGAGCGTTCAAGGATAGGAGAATTGTGAAGTTCTTATTTCGGCGATAATTCTTTACAGAAATTCGCAGGTCTGCTTTGATAAGGACATGGAAGTAGGCAAGGTTACGAAGAACGACCATGCACATAGCTCACACAATTTTGATGGTTGGCGCACGCAGTTTGCCCGCACTCGCCGCTGGCACGCACGCGTCCAAAAGGTTCGTCCCGAATGTGCTCGTGATGGGATGTGCGACGATTTTGAGGACTATATCTATGCTTTCTTCCAGAACTGCCATCATCTAGCCAAGTGGTTGAGCAGTTCAAAAGCCGTTCTACATTCTGAGGTTCAGAAGCTTGTTGCTTCGCATGAAGAATTACAGCTTTGCCGCGACATTTGCAATGGAACGAAGCATATGATTATCACCAAACCAAGCGTTGATGCAGATTTTTACACCTTTCGCGAGTGCGACTGGGATCATATTCCGTCTTTAGAAGACAGACCGTTTGCGGCGGAGACTTTTATGGTTCGAGCCGCCGGGCGAAAGCATGACATGTTTGAGTTGGCCGACTGTTGTATGGAAATATGGTATGAGTTTCTCAAGGCACATGGCTTAGATGCAACGGCTGATGGCTAGGTTGAATCTGAAATCTGTTGTGATGATTCCACATATGCTGCTGGTCGCAGGGTTGACTTTGTTGGTTCTGAATCCACAAAGCCACGCCCAAGTCAGCTTCGCGCCTGCCGCTACCTATAACGTGGGCAGCCAGCCCTATTCAGTCACGGCGGCGGATGTCAACGGAGATGGCAAGGTGGATTTGATCTGCGCGAACTATGGTGATAACACCCTTTCGGTGTTGACCAACAACGGGAGCGGCGGCTTCGTGCTCTCTTCCACGCTGGACGTGGGCACGCCTCCTTGGTGGGCGCGTCCTTATTCAGTCACGGCGGCGGATGTCAACGGGGATGGTAAGGTAGATTTGATTTGCGCGAACTTTGGTAATAACACCCTTTCGGTGTTGACGAACGACGGCAGCGGCGGCTTCGTGCTTGCTTCCACGCTGGACGTGGGGGACGATCCTATCTCGGTCACGGCGGCGGATGTCAATGGTGATGGTAAGGTAGATTTGATCTGCGCGAATTACTACTCCCCCTCTTCTCCTTCTTACAACACACTTACAGTGTTAACAAACGACGGCAGTGGCGGTTTCGTGATCGCCTCTGCGCCGGTAGTGGGCCTGTATCCTCAATCGGTCACGGCGGCAGATGTCAACGGAGATGGCACGGCGGATTTGGTCTGCGCGAACTGGGGTTATAACACGCTTTCGGTGTTGACCAATGCCGGAAGTGGCGACTTCGTGCTCTCCTCCACGCTGAATGTAGGCGTCCAACCTATCTCGGTCACGACGGCGGATGTCAACGGGGATGGCAAGGTGGATTTGATCTGTGCGAACCATGGAACCAACACACTTTCGGTGTTGACGAACGACGGCAGCGGCGGCTTCGTGCTCGCCTCATCGCCGGTAGTGGGCCGCCTGCCCTATTCAATTACGGCGGCGGATGTCAACGGGGATGGCAAGGTGGATTTGATCTGCGCGAACCTGGGCGACGGCACGCTCTCGGTGTTGACGAACGACGGCAGTGGCGGCTTCGTGCTCGCCTCTTCGCCGGTAGTGGGCCGTGCGCCTATTTCGGTCACGACGGCGGATGTCAACGGGGATGGCAGGCCGAGTTTGATCTGCGCCAACTCTAGTGATAACACGCTTTCGGTGTTGTTTAATACTTCACCTTTCGGTCCCGGTGCCATAGCTACGGCCACAGCTCTCGTGACCAATGGGTTCGTGGTTGCGGCTACGATTACGGATGCCGGTGGATATGACTATACCAACGTCCCGGTGGTCCAGATCGTGGGCGGCGGTGGCAGTGGAGCGCAGGCCACAGCGACGGTCAGTAACGGCATCGTGACGGCCATCATCATCCTCAACGCCGGTTACGGTTATACGGGCGTGCCCAGTGTCATCATTAGCCCACCGTTCGTCTCCCCTCCCAGTCTTGGCATCGTGCCAGCCTCCCGCCTTGGTTTTAAGAGCCTAGCGGTCGGCGGTAGTTACCAGCTTCAAGTGTCGCAGTTAGGAACATGGGGAAACCTCGGATCACCTTTCGTAGCGGCGACAAACAGCTATTCGCAATATGTGGATGGGACTGTCAGCAGTTCGTTGTATCGGTTGGTGGTGTTGCCATTTCCGTCTCAGGCCGCAGCCACGCCGGAATTGGCTTATGGTTTTGTGGTGGGAGCTACGGTCACCAGCGGCGGTTCCGGCTACGTGTCCGTTCCAGCAGTAAACATTGTCGGAGGCGACGGCATTGGGGCGCAAGCTACTGCTACGGTCAGCAATGGCGCGGTGACGGCCATCAATATCGTGAATGCCGGTTTCGGCTACACCAGCACGCCCACCATTCAGATTGATCCGCCTCCGATTTCGGCGTTGCTGCCTGACATCACCAACGCGGTACGACTGGATTACAGTGGTTTGATGATTTCTCTGAATTACCAACTCCAAGTCTCGCCTAATCTGGCGGGCTGGACTAACTTCGGCGCTGGTTTTACCGCAACGGCGGGCACGAATTTGCAATACCTGGATGCAGAGATGGGCAGCGAGTTTTTCCGGTTGTCAAAACCGTAGTTGCGTTTTCAATTTTGAGCATTCCAGCCATCGGTCGTTGTCCGGCGCGCAGGATGTTCCGCGCTATTTTCAAATCAGTGTGCCAGTGCAGCCCGGCAATTCGGGCGGCGCACTGGTGGATGAGCATGGCAATGTGGTGGGTGTGGTATCGGACAAACTGGATGCGTCGGTGGCGCTGGCGGCGAGCGGGGTCCCGCAATGCGGGATGAATTACGCCGTCAAAAGCAGTTTTCTTCTGAGCTTCCTTGAATTCGTGCCGGGTGTTTCGGCCAAGTTGAAAAAGCCAATCACGGCTGACCGGAAGTTTGAGGAGGTGGTGAAGTCGGCGCAGGATGCGGCGGTGCTGGTTTTGGTTTATTGATGTAGCGTCGGCGCTGTGCGCCGATTCGTTCGAGCCACAGGCTCGACACTACAACTACTGCGGCAGTGCGCGTTCTCGTTTGTTGATGTAGCAGCGGACGTGAGTCCGCTCATTCTCATCCGGCGAAAATTTTAGAGCCGACTCACGTCGGCTGCTACGGTGGAAGACCGCGGCGTGGCGTTGAATTGAATTTTGGTCAGTAATTCCTCGACCAGGCAATCAACGTGCCGTTGGTGTCGAAGGTCAATTGCAGCATCTGGCTGTTGATGCCGGATCCGGGGATTTGGCCCGCACCGAACCCGTTGTTGCCATAATAGGACATGCCGCTATTGAAGCGGGCACCGACCGGGGGTTGGACAAACCATTTGTACATGACTTTGTCATCACTGAGTCTGGCCTGCCGGTCCGGCGGACCGAATTCGGTCACCGCCTGGGCATACGTGTAATGCCCAACGCGGCTGTCCCAGTCAACCGGCGGTGGCGTCTTGCAGCCGGCAAGAAACGCGCCGGTCAGGACCAGGATAACCAGCAATGAAAATTTCACGGCGAGGTTCATTTTCATAAATATAACTTAGCAGAACACTTGCCACCTGCAAAGATATCTTTCGGAGAAAAAGGGGCGCACCTTGACACTGCGACAAGCCAAGTTGCACGGTTTCGGAAGGAACGCCGGATTCATCCGGCAGGACATTTAATCACGCATGCCTGCTGCCGCATGAATGCGGCGTTCCCGTCGCAGTGCGCGGATGCGCCCGAGAAAAAGTGGAGCGCGGACAGCTTGTCCGCGTGTTGGTGTTCAAGCTGACGGCTGGACACCCAACGTTCGGCATCCGTCTGGTGTACACGCTTTAGCGTGCCAACAAATACAAGCTCACACCCTGAAGGGTGGACACCGAACAGACACCCGTGCAAACCTCTACCGCTCGTCCTTCCGCGGAAACAAGGGCGCCGGTTCGCCGATCTTGTGGCCGGCGGGCAAACTGCCCCAGGTTGCGGCGTCGAATTTGTCCGGTGTGCCGGTCAAACCGAGTTGCGCGTAAATTTTCACCGCCGTGCCGGGCAGAAACGGCCAGAGCAGAACCGCGAGCACGCGGCAGGTTTCCGTCAGGTTGTAGAGCACTTCGTCGAGCCGTTTGGCCTGCGCCGGGTCCTTGGCGAGCTTGAACGGCTTGGTCTGGTCCACATATTGGTTGGCGCGCGTGACGAGTCCCCAGATGCTTTGCAACGCGGCCTGAAGCTGGTTTTGCTCGAACAAGGCGCGCGTTTCGTCCGCGGCTTTCGCAGCGGCGGCGGCGAGTTCGTCATGTTTCGCCGGCACGACGCCGTTGCGATAACGTTTCAGCATCGAGAGCGAGCGGTTGACGAGATTGCCCAAACCGTTCGCGAGTTCAGCCTGATAACGTGACTTGAATCCGGCGTCCGTCCAGTTGCCGTCCGGGCCAATGTCCAATTCGCGCAAAACGTAAAAGCGAAACGCATCCAATCCCCATTCGTCAATGACCGCAATCGGGTCAACGATGTTGCCGGTGCTTTTGCTGATCTTGCCGCCGTCCTTTTGCCACCAGCCATGCACGAGGATTTGTTTCGGCAGCGGCAGGCCCATTGCCTTGAGCATGATCGGCCAGAACACCGCGTGAAATTTCACAATGTCCTTGCCGACGACGTGGATGTCTGCCGGCCATAAACTCAGTTGAGGGTTGAGGGCCTGCTCGCGACCTGCTCGCGATTCATCGGAGTTTATCGGAGTTGAGGGTTGAGGGTTGAGCGCGGACAAGACGGTTGCATCGCCGTGGGCGGCGGGGATGCTGATGTAATTCACCAGCGCATCGAACCAGACGTAGGTGACAAAATCCTTGTCGAAGGGCAGGGGAATGCCCCAGTTCAAACGCGCCGCCGGACGCGAGATGCACAGGTCTTCGAGTTCGTTGTTCTTGAGAAAGCCGAGTACCTCGTTGCGCCGGTAATCGGGTTGGACAAACGAAGGGTTCTTTTCGAGATAATCAATCAACCACGCCTGCTGCTCGCCCAGCTTGAAGAAATAATTTTCCTCCTTCAGTTCGATGACCTCGCCGTAGCTGGGATCGAAGGTCCCGTCCGGAAGGCGGTCCTTGTTGGTCAGGAAGGTTTCTTCCTTGGTCGAGTAAAAGCCTTCGTAGGTCTGCTTGTAAATCTGGCCGGCCTGGAAAACCTTGGCGAGCGCCGCCTGAACGATTGCCTTGTGCCGGGGATCCGTGGTGCGGACAAAATCGTCGTTGGTCAGCTCCAGCTTTTTCACAAACGCCTGCCAATCCGCCGCCAGTTTGTCGCAATAGGCCTGGGGCGTTTTGCCTTCGGCTTGCGCGGCCTGCTGGACCTTCTGGCCGTGTTCATCCAGGCCGGTCAGGAAAAAGGCATCCTGACCGAGGCTGCGCCGCGACCGCGCGATGACGTCGGCGACGATTTTTTCGTAGGCATGGCCGAGATGCGGCTGGCCGTTGACGTAATCAATGGCGGTGGTGATGTAAAACCGTTTGTTCATCGGGACGAACAGTGTGGCGGACAAACGCGTCATTGGCAATCCTGAGCAATACAGCTTCGTCCTCGTTGTCGTCCTCGTCCTCGTAATCGAGTGAAGGTTGGGTTTTTCGAAGACGAGAACGAGAACGAGGAGGATTTTGCGGCAAGAACAGCGCTTCACACTTGCCGCAAGGTCATTTCGCGTTATAATACCGGTCGGCTGTGGCGGAAAACCAGCCGGAAAACAAATACCGCATGACAACCGAGCTTTCAAACTTTGCCGCGCGTTTGCGCGAGATTATTCTTTCGTTTTCAAATGTAGGAGACGACGTAAGGAGTCTCTTTCTTCAAAATCGGCAATCGGCAACACCGCTTCGCGCGTGCTCGCGAGAGATCGGAGTCGGCAATCGGCAATTGTCAGAGCCTCCTCACCAGCCTTCGTCCGACTACGGCACGGCAGGCGTCGGCTGCTACAAAAATGAATTCAACGCCCTCGCCCTGGAACTCTTCGCGCTGCAATTCAAACACAACGCCGCCTACCGGAAAATCTGCGAAGCGCGCCTGCCGCGACGTAGCGAAGCGAAAGCGGGCGGCCTGACGCCGGGAGTCGTCGAACATTGGACGCAAATTCCGGCCGTGCCCACCGCCGCGTTCAAGGAACTGGATTTGACCTGTCTGGCGTCGCCGGAACGCACCACGGTTTTCCACTCCAGCGGCACGATGGAACAAAACCCCAGCCGACACTACCACAGTGCGGAGTCGTTGAATGTTTACGAGGCGTCATTGCTGCCCTGGTTTCTTGAAAATGTCCTGCCGGATTTACGATTTACGACACCGACTCTTGTCGCGTGCTCGCGATTCATCGGAGTTGACGATTTGCGATTGGTTTGCCTTACGCCGCCGTCGGAGCAGGCACCGCACTCGTCGCTTGTCCACATGTTTGAAACGGTGCGACGCAAATTCAGTGCGGAAGACTTTGCATTTCAGACGGCGCACGACGAATCCGTCCCCGAGCGTGCAGGTGCAAGGTTCGGAGTTCCGCCTTCAGGCGACTGCGTAAACGCGGAACTCCAAACGGAGGTTGTCCGTGCATCCACGGCTTTTCTTGGAACCGTTGGTATGGGTGACCGCTGGACTTTGGATTTTGATCGAACGCTGAAAACGCTTCGTGAAGCCGTTGATCAAAACCGCCCGCTGCTTCTGCTCGGAACCGCGTTTTCCTTCGTCCACTTGCTGGATTTTCTGGCGGAGAGAAATCTGCGTTTCGATTTGCCCGCCGGTTCACGGGTGATGGAAACCGGCGGTTACAAGAACCATTCGCGTTCGATGCCCAAGACTGACCTGCACCAGTTTATTACCGAAAGGCTTGGCATATCGTCGTCGCACATCATCTGCGAATACGGCATGAGCGAGTTGAGTTCACAGGCTTACGACCTGGGAGCGCTGGCGTCCCGCCGGCGAGTTTCATCGTTGTGCTCGGAGCAGGATGCCGGCGTGACGCCGGCGTTCCCAGGACTCGACACTCGTCACTTTCGTTTCCCGCCGTGGGCGCGCGCCCAAATCATCTCCCCCGAAACCGGGCGGGAGGCGGCTGACGGAGAAACCGGTTTGATTCGCGTGTTTGATCTGGCGAATGTCTTTTCCGTGATGGCGATTCAGACCGAAGATTTGGGGATACGTCGCGGCGAACATTTTGAATTGATTGGCCGCGCACAACTCGCCGAGCCACGCGGATGTTCGCTGATGGCGGCTGAAACTCGTAAATCGTAAATCGTATATCGTAAATCCTGTGAATCTACCCAGCTATTTTCTCGCCGACCTGCCGCCGGAAGCGGTGCTGTCGCCGGCAATGGTCACGGAGGCATGCCAGACGCTGAAACGCAATCGCGCGCAATACCTGGCGCAGCGTTCCACGGACAACCTGGTCGGGGTGCTGTGCGACGTGGCGGAAGAGTGGCTGAAACCGGACAACGCCTTTCGCCGGCTGGCGCTTGAACAAACGTGGAACGCCGGCCTCCGGCACGGCGCGGATGGCATAATGGGAAATGCCGTGCCGGAGGCCGGCGCTCCGGGACCTGTTTTTTCACGCGCCACCCTGGAAAAGGGACTCGACAATTTTTTCCACCAGTTCACGCCGGAAAATTTTCACGCGCTGCTCGTGCAGGAATTGGGCGACGCCGTCAGTGTGACAGGTGACGGGTGTCACGTGACAGGCGAAGCGGTTTCCCCGCGTCACTCGCCCGCCGAGCCGAAGCTTCCGAGCGAAAGCTGGTCACCCGTCACCCGTCACTTTTGGCGCGGACCGGAATTACTGGTGCACATCACGGCGGGCAATCTCCCGAACCCGGCGCTGATGAGCATTGTGCTCGGCTTGCTGACCCGTTCGGCGCAGTTCGTGAAATGCGCGCACGGTGCGGAGTTTCTACCCCGACTGTTCGCCCATTCGATTTACGCGGCGGACGCAAAACTGGGCGCCTGCCTGGAAATTGCCGAATGGCGCGGCGGCAATGCGGGCCTGGAGACGGCATTATTTGCCGAGGCCGATTGCGTGACGGCGACCGGCAGTGACGAGACGCTGGCGGCGATTCGTACGCGGTTGCCGGTTAAAACCCGTTTTCTCGGTTATGGCCACCGCGTAAGCTTTGGCTTCGTGGCACACGAAGTTTTATCGGGTTCTTACATCCGACAAATCGTCTCGCGCGCGACGGACGATGTGGTGGCGTGGAACCAGTTGGGCTGTCTTTCGCCGCACGTGATTTACGTGCAGACCGGCGGCGAAGTGTCGCCGGAGAAATTCGCGGAGCTGCTCGCAGACGAACTGGAGCGGCGCGAACAAACCGAGCCGCGCGGGGCATTGCCGGCGGAGCACGCGGCGGCCATCGCGGCGCGCCGGGGAATTTACGAGATCCGCGCGGCGCATTCGCCGGAGACGACACAACATTGGTGCAGCCGGAATTCGACGGCGTGGACGGTGGTTTACGAAGCCGATGCCCGGTTTCAGTTGTCATGCCTGAACCGGTTTATTTATGTGAAGGGCGTCAGGGATTTGACGGAGGCCTTGCAAAGCGCCGAAATGGTGCGGGGTCAGGTCTCGACCGTCGGCCTCGCCGGGCCGGAACACAAACAGGAGGAACTGGCGGTGCAACTGGCGCGTTGGGGCGTGACGCGGGTGTGTCCGCTCGGCTGGATGCAAAACCCACCGCTGACGTGGCGGCACGACGGCCGGCCGGCGCTGGGAGATTTGGTGACGTGGATGGACATGGAAATAGACTAACCACGAATGAACACGGATAAACCCAGCGCGGCC
>DLMG01000178.1:0-3996 GCA_002479245.1 Verrucomicrobia subdivision 3 bacterium UBA7542
CAACAAATTTTGGATTCGATCCAGAAGAACGGATTCTACGTCCGCGTGCCGAGTGGAAAGCAGTTTTACCTTTACGTTCTCCAAACCATAGACCGCGCCGACGCCTCGCTGGGCGGCACGGCCATTCCCGTCACCCAGGGAAAAGATGGACCATCCCCAACCAAATCAAGACCATGAAAATGCTTCCGCTCATTCCTCTGTTGTTTCTCTCCGCGTGTTCCACCGCGCCCCGGCTGGCTTTGCGCCCGCAACAACCGCCACCGGCGGCGGATAATTCCGCCGTGCGTTATCCCGAAGTTGTCCGCGCCTACCATTTCGGACGTTACGTTGATCCCAACGATGATTTGGTGATGCACGAGCAGCACGTTGTTTATCGTGTCGAGGAAAACACGCGCTGGAATTTTCATCCCGGTCCGGTTGGCGGCAATGTTCCCGCCCTGCCAGCGCGCGACGCGGCGTTCGCCCCGGTTCCGGTCAATGACGCGATCCTGGCGGAGGTCAATTCGCAGCGACTCGCCACGGCTCAAATCATGGTGCAAGCCCGGACCTTGTCCTCGGCGCTGATGCAGTTTCAAAGTGCGTTGCAGCAGACCCGGACCAATTTGCAACAGACGGCGGCGCTGCGTGCCACGGTAAGCGACATGAAACAGCGGCTTGATGCGCTCGAAGGGCCGCAAGGGCGGCCAGCATCCCTTTCCACGACCAACGAACCGGCTGATGCGTTGAGTCCCTGAAAACACTTTGCCGGTGCAACCGCGCCGGCAATGCAAAACATAACAAACAACCGAACTCATTATGAGCACAACAAAAACAAAACCCGCGCCCAATGGCGCTCCCGGCGCAAATGCGCCACAAGAACCAGCCAACTACCGGATTAACCCGGAAGTGGAAGCCAAGATAGATTCCTATATCAAGGAAAACCCCAAGTATTGGAACTATCTCCAAGCCATGCCCCGCGACCGGCTCGAACGCACCGTCGTCCTGAATGAAGTGCGCCAGATTGATCGGCAGCAACGGATGCGGGAAGGCATTATGAAACGCATCAATGACGACCCCAAACTCAAATCGGCGTATGAAATACTGGTCAAGGACGTGCCCGAAGACCAGCGCGAGGAAGTCATGACCCAGATGGCGCGGCAGAAACAACGCACGGTTGCCCGCTCCCAGGAACAGCATCAAACCCAGGGACACACCGTCGGGGTTTGATTTGCAACTGCGCCGGTCTGGCGCTGTTAATCCAGACCAGACCGGCCACGGATGGAGCGACCTTTCATGTTAATGGCAATGGTCTTATTTCAAGGCATTAAAGATGCTTCAATGAACCGTTGGAAGGTTTGTGCAGGGTATTTTATGCAGCCTGCCGTCAAGCGTTGTGTCTTCGCTGACAAGTTTCTGGACAATTCTATTCAGAAACAGAATCCCTGTGCTGTCTCTGTTGCGGCCTCTTTTATCCCTTTCCTGTCTTTGAAGCAGAAACTCAAAAATCGGAAGGGAATGGTTTCCTGCCGGGTTTTCCCGGCTGGGAACTGAAAGAGGCGTTGTGGAAAGCTTGAACGTCATCGGCTCCTTCTTGGCCAAAAAGCGCCATGAATTGGGTTTGAGCCAGGAATTCATGGCGGCACGCCTGCAACGCGAAGGGGTGGATGTAAGCCGCCAGATGCTCGCCAACATGGAGTCCGGTCGCACCCAAATCACGGACAAACATCTCATCGGATTTCAAAAGGTGTTCCGAACGTGCCTCATCCGGCTTTTTCCCCTGGAGATTCAAATCTTGGACGAACAATTCGCCCAACGTGCGAACGACCAGCCCAAAGGATCGCCCCGGCGCCGGCAATAAGTCCAACACCGGCCAGACGGCTTGCCCGTCCGGGCGGGCAATGGCAAAATTCCAATGGCTGTCAAACGAACAGCAGCGAATCCAGACGACCAGCTTGACCTTTTTTCACAGAGGCCGACTTATGAAAGCATTGACCCAATACGGACGAATGGCCGAGAAACACTGGCGCGAACATTGCCCGAAACTCGTGCGCGACTTGGAGGCGCAGGGGCAGTTGCACGCGATGTTGCTGGAGGCCGAGGAGAAGACGAAGGACGAGATGATCGAACTGACGCAGCAGTTCAGGAATCAAGGACTGACGGCGCAGCAGGCCCACGACCGCGCCTGGGAAATGGTGCGGGAGGAATACATCCTTCTGCCACCAGAGACTTAGCAGTCGGCCACCATGCGGACGGCCACCAAGCAGACAGTGAGCCGAAGAATCTCAATTGCTATCGCATCACCGATGCCGACCGGCTGGGCGAAGGTGGTCTAAAACAAAAGTTCCAGCAAAACATCAAGGCGGTTGAAATCTTACGGACACTTGATGCCGAGAATCGCCCGGCGTCACCGGATGAAAAGGCCATGCTGGTCAAATACGTTGGTTGGGGTGCGATGCCCCAGGTGTTCGACGTGGACAGCGCGAACTGGCGCAAGGAACAAATCCAGCTTTCCGAAATCCTGTCCGACGAAGAACACCGCTCCGCCCGCGCCACCACGCTCAACGCCCATTACACCGCTCCGGTGGTCATCCGCTCCATGTATGAGGCCGCGCAGCGGTTTGGTTTTCAAGGCGGACAGATTCTTGAACCAGCCAGCGGCATCGGCCATTTCATCGGGCTTATGCCGGAGGAAATGCTCCGCCACTCGACCATCACCGGTATTGAAATTGATCCGCTGACGGCGCGCATCGCCAAGGCGTTGTATCCTGATGCTGACATCCGCGAGCAGCCGTTTGAAAAATCCAAACTCACGGACGAATCTTTCGACCTTGCCATCTCCAATGTGCCGTTCGGCGATTACACCGTCCACGACCCGCGCTGGAATGAATACAAATTTTCCATCCACGATTATTTCTTCCCCGCCGCGCTCGACAAGGTTCGTCCGGGCGGTTTGCTGATGTTCATCACTTCCCGGCACACGCTGGACAAGCTCGATTCAACCATGCGGGAACTGCTTTCAGCGAAAGTTGAAATGCTGGGCACAATCCGGCTGCCCAACACGGCGTTCAAGAAAACTGCCGGCACGGAAGTGACCACCGACATCGTGATGCTCCGCAAACTGCGCGCCGGTGAATCACCGCGCGGCCCCGCTTGGAAAACGGCGGCAGATTTTACCAACGACCGCCGGGAACAGTTTTCCATCAACGAATACTTCGCCACCCATCCCGAAATGATGTTGGGCAAAATGCGGCTCGCGCGTGGAATGTATCGGGACGGCGAGCCGGTGTTGGTGCCGGACGACCGTGATTTGGGCGAGGCGCTGGCACAGGCAGTTGCCCGGCTCCCGCAAAACATTTACGAAGTCCAAACCCAATCCGTCGCCAAAAAAGCCTTTGACCCGGCGATCCCCGCGCCGGATTACATCAAACCCAATGCCTATTGCGTCCACGAAGATGGCCGGCTGTGCCTTAACGAAGAGGGTGTCCTGCATCCATTGGACGATATGCCGGTCGAGACCCGCTCACGGATTCGGCGGCTGATTGAAGTGCGGGACGCGGTGCGGGATTGTATGCGTTCGCAACTCGATGGCAGCGGTGAGGGGCAGGTTGTCGAGGCGCGCGAACAGCTAAACTTCGCCTACGACCGTTTTGTGTCCCGGTTCGGCCCCATTAACGCCTCGATCAATCAACGGGCGTTTCATGGCGACCCGGATTTGCCGTTGCTGCTCTCGCTGGAAAACTATGACGAGGAAACCAGAGTGGCGGTCAAAGCTTCAATCTTCCGGGAACGCACCATCCATCATAAACAGCCGGTTGAATCGGTTGGCTCGCCCAAAGAAGCGTTGCTCGTTTCATTGAACGAGAAAGGCCGGGTGGACCTGGCGCACATGGCCGGTTTGCTGGCCCGTCCGACAGAGGAGTTTTTGCCGGATTTACGGGGAATGATTTTTCTGAACCCGCAGACCAAGCAATGGGAAACCGAAGACCAATACCTTTCCGGCAATGTCCGCGAGAAACT
>DLMG01000178.1:4119-8799 GCA_002479245.1 Verrucomicrobia subdivision 3 bacterium UBA7542
ACCGAAATTGACGTGCGGCTGGGCGCATCCTGGCTGCCACCGTCAGACGTGCAACAGTTCACTCATGAACTGCTCGGTGTCCCTTCGGGCGTTGAAGTCGGCCACATCCATGCCCTCGGCTCGTGGCATGTCACCGCCAATTGGGAGGCGAAAGGGGCGACCGCCAACACCACCGATTGGGGAACGAACCGTTATACCGGCCTCGAACTCATCGAGGAAACGCTGAACCTCAAAACGCCCACCGTTTATGATTACGTGGACAAGAAGCCCGTCGTCAACGCGCAGGCCACCGAGGCCGCGCGTGAAAAACAGGAGCGCATCAAGGAACGGTTCAAGGAATGGATCTGGTCGGATGATGAACGGCGGGAGCGACTTTGCCGCCTTTACAATGACACGTTCAATCATTCACGCATCCGCACCTTCAGCGGCGAACACCTGACGTTGCCCGGCGCAAGTGCGGCCGTGCAGTTGCACTCGCACCAAAAAGCCGGTGTCTGGCGCACTTTGCAAACGCCCAACACGTTGCTTGGCCATGTCGTCGGCGCGGGCAAGACCTACACGATGGTTGCATCGGCGATGGAGCTGAAACGGCTGGGGCTGGCGCGCAAACCCATGTTCACCGTCCCCAACCACATGCTCGGCCAGTTCTCGACTGAACTGCTCATGTTGTATCCGGGCGCGAACATCCTCGTAGCGGGCAAGGAAGATTTTGAGGCGCAGAATCGCAAGAAACTTTTCAGCCGGATCGCCACCGGCAATTGGGATGCCGTCATTGTCACGCACTCCGGCTTTGAGCGCATCCCGTTGTCACAGGAAACCCAGGAGCGTTTCTTCAAGGAGCAACTGGAGGAACTGGAAAAGATCAAACGGGAACACGCCAACCCGGACAACCGGCGCTTGGTGAAGGAACTGGAAAAAGCCAAGAAACGTCTGGAAGCCAAACTCGAAGCTCTCGCCGCGAGTCATAAGAAGGACAATACGCTCACTTTTGAGGAACTCGGCATTGACCGGCTCTTTGTGGACGAGGCGCACTATTTCAAAAACCTGTTTTACGTCTCCAAGATGACCCGCATCGCCGGTTTGCCGCAGACGGCCAGCGAACGGGCGTTCGATATGTATTTGAAGGTGCGTCATGTTCAATCCGTGAACGGCGGCGGCGGTGTCGTCTTCGCCACGGGCACGCCCATCGCCAACAGCATGGCCGAAATGTTCACCATGCAGCGTTACCTGCAACCGGAGGATTTGAAAAAGCACAATCTGAATCATTTCGATTCATGGGCTGCGACCTTCGGCGAACCGGTGACGGCGATGGAACTTTCCCCGGACGGCGCGGGCTACCGGATCAACACGCGCTTCGCCCGGTTCGTCAATGTGCCGGAACTGATGCAGATTTTCCGGCAGACGGCGGATGTGCAGACCGCGCAGATGCTCAATCTCAAGCGTCCGAAATTGGAAGGTGAAAAACCGGCCATCCGCAATGCGCCGGCATCTCCCGAATTAAAAAAATTTGTCGAGGGGCTGGCCAAGCGCGCCGAGGCGTTGAAAACCGGGCGCGTTGACCCGCGTGAAGACAACATGCTCAAAATCACCACCGAAGGCCGCAAGGCTGCGCTGGATTTGCGGCTGATGAAACCCGGCCTGCCCGACGACCCGCAGAGCAAGGTGAATTTGGCGGTGGAAAACATTCATCGGATTTGGGAGGCGACCAAGGACGACCGTCTTGCCCAATTGGTTTTCTGCGATTTGTCCACGCCGCAAGACCGTGGCTTTTCGGTTTACCGTGACATGGCCGACAAGTTGAAACGCCTTGGTGTTCCTGAAAATGACATCGCTTTCATTCAGGATTACGACGCCGACAACGCAAAGGTGGCGTTGTTCCGTTCTGTTCGCGCGGGCAAGGTTCGTGTGCTGTTCGGTAGCACGCAGAAAATGGGTTCCGGCACCAATGTTCAAGAACGGTTGGTTGCGCTGCATCATCTGGACGCGCCGTGGCGACCCGCCGACGTGGAGCAGCGCGAGGGCCGGATTCTGCGGCAGGGCAATAAAAATTCCAGCGTGCAGATTTATCGCTACGTCACGGAAGGTTCATTCGACGCCTATATGTGGCAGACGTTGGAAACCAAGGCCAAGTTCATCGCCCAGGTGATGAGCGGGGACATGACCATGCGCCGCCTCGAAGATATGGACTCCGCTGCTTTGACCTATGCCGAGGTCAAGGCCATCGCTTCCGGCAATCCGCTCGTCATTGAAAAAGCCCAGGTGGACGCCGAGTTGATCCGGTTGACCCGGCTCCGCTCCGCCCATGCCGAGGAACAATACCGCATTCGCAGCAGTCTTCGCCATTCGCACGAGGAGGTGGAGACCTGGACGGAACGGCTGGCGAATTTGCGGGAGGATTTGAAATTGCGGCAGGACACTTCTGGCGATTTATTTCGCATCAAGCTGGACGGACAGGTCTTGGACAATCGCGGCGTTGCCGGGGAATTGCTTCTACGGCGGGCGGAAAAAATCAAGGCCCGGTTGGGCGAAGACATCCGTATCGGCACATTTGCCGGGTTTGATTTGTTCATCCGTTCCAGTTTCAACAACAGCGCCGAACTCGTTCTGCGGGGTAAAAATAGTTACAGCACCCGCGTTACCGATACGGCCTTGGGCACCATCCGTTCGCTCGAATCCGTGGTGCAGGGTTTTGAGGAACGCGCCGGGCGGCTGGATACCGACATACGCGATTCACAAAAGCGCGGGGTCGAACTCGAAGCCAAGGTGGGCGCACCCTTCGAGAAAGAGGAGCGGTATCACCACCTGGCCAGACGCCAGTCGGAAATCGAGGAACAGCTTGACCTCACCAAGAATCAGGCCCCCAACCAGCTTGAAGCCGCTGAAAACACCGAGGCCATCGTCGAAGGTGAGCAGCCTGATAAAAATGAAACCATCAAACCCAAACCCGCCCGGAGGATGAAAGTATGAGACAAGGCAACATCATTGGACAACGCATCCGCCTCCTGCACGAATTGCGGGGAGGTATGCGTAGGGGATTTTCCCGGAGCAGTGGCAAAATTCTTTTGTGAACGGCCGTCCACCATTACCAGCGAACGCCGACACGCTTGATAGCGGCAGCCGTTCCGCGCCTCATCGGGCAGCACAATTCATGGCCGACCGGGATGGTGGTTTGCCGGTTTGGGTTCGCGCGCCAAAGCGCGGGCATGAATTTTATTCCGGCTGCTCACGGGCAAAACTCTACGAATGGGCGGCCAAAGGGTTTATCCGATCCGTCTCAATTCGTGAACCCGGACGGATAAAAGGCGTCCGGCTTTTCCATCTTGCCAGCATTCTGGCGTTCATCGAGCAGTGTGAAGTCGAGGCCAAATCCAACCAAAAGGATAGCTTGGCCGACACGAAGCCAATGACATTACCGAGTTTATCCACCAGCGCGCCGCCCGAGCCGTGAAAAACTGGCGGCTTGCAACTGAGGGCATATTAGACGGAATTGACCAGATGAAAGGCCGCTGCGCGCAAATTCTCCCCACGAAAGCGGTGGATGATGAATTACGACTGGTGGCTGAAGCCATGTTGACCGTCAAAGGCATCACACCGACGAAAATGCGTTCCGGCTCGAAACGTCCCCGGTTCAAAATGTGACGCGCCGCCCGTTGCGCTTTTGTCCAAGCCAAAAGCGGCAATTTTGCTTCTTGCGGTTAGCCAGAAACACGGATGCTTCCGTCCTCGGCTATGGGAAAAGATGGGTTCCATGCAATCTCCCACAGAAAACCATCGGGGTCGGAGAAATATCCTGAATACCCGCCCCAAAATGCGTTTTGAGCAGGCTTTGGTAAATTTGCGCCCGCCGCTTTAGCTTCAGCGAGGACGGAATCAACTTCCTCACGACTCCGGGCGTTATATGCGAGCGACACTCCGCCGAAGCCTTGGCCATCGGCAGAAATCCGGGCATCTTTCACAAGGTTTGCTCGCGGGAACAGGGCGAGGGCTATGCCGCCTGCTTGGAAAAATACAATGTCTTTCGTGTCCGGTATGGATGGCCGCCATCCGAGACGTTCGTAAAACTTTCGGCTGCGGTCAAGGTCTGACACGCCCAGAGTAATTATGCTGACACGCTGCTCCATTGTTGTTCTTCGGTTTGTAAGCGAAATCGTCTTGATGGTAGTGCAATGAAGGATTTCAGTCAAACTGACCCTCTGCCAAACTCCGCTCTGGCTCGAAAAGCCCCCCGATTCAAACAGGGATACAACATCAAACCCATTATTGGTGTTCAGCTTGGCGTTTCAGCACCGCTCATTTTCCGCGCAATGGCGACTGCAATTCCAAAGGGCTACGAACCTCTGCCGCCCGGAGCATAAAACTAAAAATGTCCTAAATCACTCTGGTAAATGCCTTGGCTGGTTGCTGATTTACTCTCAACCAAAACTCCACAAATGGGCGTCGAAAAGATTCATTCGATCCGTCTCGATTCGTGAACCCGGACGGATCAAAGGCGTTCGACTTTCCACTTTGCCAGTATTCTGGCGTTCATTGAACAGTGCGAACTGGAGGCGAAATCCGACCCGAATGACACCGGCAAATAACCCTGAACAAGGGTGGATTTGTTGCCACTGGATGTTGCCACTAGCCCATAAAAGTCACAAAACCATTGAAAATAAAGGTGGCGGAGAGAGGGGGATTCGA
>DLMG01000178.1:8862-11561 GCA_002479245.1 Verrucomicrobia subdivision 3 bacterium UBA7542
GCGGAGAGAGGGGGATTCGAACCCCCGATACGGTTTAACCCGTATAACGGTTTAGCAAACCGTCGCCTTCAGCCACTCGGCCATCTCTCCACCTAAAATCAATCCCGTTCGCCGGAACCAGTCTGGCAATTGCCATTGGCGAGTCAAGATCGGAGCCAAATAATATCCCTAATCCTAGGAAATGTCAGGTTTTGAGCAAGGAATGTTATTGCAGCAGGGGCCGGCTGTGGATATGATGGGCAACCAAATTTGAGAAACCAAGTGACGGCGGACGGATTGAAGAAGTTGAAACGAAAGACGTGATATGGAAACCAAGCGACTCATCGAGAAGGATCCCCAACTGCAAAAGGAGGATTTGATCGTCATTACCGGCGCCGGCGGCTTTATCGGCGGCAACCTGGCCCGCTATTTCAAGAAAAAGGGGTTTACCCGCATCCGGGCCGTGGACAAGAAACCGCTTTACGAATGGTATCTCAAGGTGCCGGGGGTCGAATCGCTTTGCCTCGATGTCAGCCACGAAGAGAACTGCAAACGCGTCTGCGAAGGCGGCGTCGAGGTTTATCAACTGGCCGCCGACATGGGCGGCATGGGCTTCATCGAGCGGTTCCGCGTGGAATGTCTGCGCAGCATTCTCATCAATACGCACATGATCGAGGCCGCCTATCGCGCCGGCGTCCGCAACTACTTTTATTCCTCGTCCGCGTGCGCCTACAATGTCCTGCTGCAGCAGGACCCGAAAGTCCGCGCGTTGAAGGAATCCGACGCCTACCCGGCCATGGCCGAGCGGGGTTACGGCTGGGAGAAACTCATTTCGGAAATGTTCTGCCAGGAATACTGGGCCGAGCGCGGCATGAAAACGCACATCGCCCGCTTTCACAATGTCTATGGGCCGAATGGCACCTGGGACGGCGGCCGCGAGAAGGCCCCCGCCGCGCTCTGTCGCAAGGTCATCGAGGCCATTGACAAGAAGGACATGAACATCACCATCTGGGGCGACGGCACGCCGACGCGCAGTTTCATGTACATTGACGACTGCGTGAAGGGCATTGACATGATCATGCATTGCGATGAGCTGATTGCCACGCCGATCAACCTCGGTTCCAGCGAGCTTGTTTCCGTCAACGAACTGCTCTCGAAAATCGAAAAGATTGCAGGCGTGAAACTCAAACGGCATTACGACCCGGATGCGCCCCGTGGCGTGGCCGGCCGCAACAGCGACAACACCTTCATCCAGAAAATGCTCAAGTGGGAGCCAAAAACACCGTTGGACGAAGGCTTGGCCGTCACCTACAAGTGGATCCAGGAGCAATACCACAACCGGAAGAAGGGCAAACGCGTGGTGGAATGAAAAAACCGCCGTTGGTCACCGAAGTCATCGGTACCATCCCCAATCGCCTGCAACTCGCGGGTGGGTGGATTGATCAGCCGTTCGTCTCCCGGCTCAATCCCCGGCCGCCCGGTTCCATGGTCGTGGTGGCGCTGGAGCCGACCTTTCGCGTGATGGACCGTTCCGGCTGCGCCAGCGGCACGCGTGCCGTGGCCACGAAGTTGTGGAAAGGCCGCTTGCCGAACCGCCCGCCGGAGGTATTGGTCCGCGAACTTTACGAAGCCGAGAACAAAGGCAAAGCCAAACCGAGCGGGTCGCAGGACATGATCGGGCTTATCTATCCCGGCATCAACCGCCTGGACTACGATTTCGCGGCCAATGGCGGCGTGTTCCCGTCGCACATCGAGACGCTGAACCGCGCCCGACCGGCGCGCTGGCTCGAAAAGGTGCTGCATCTGCTGCCGGTTGAGCCGCGGCCGGAAGGCTACAATCCGCTGGGTGTAAAACATCTCAACCCGGAATGGATCGCGCGTCTTGGCCAGACCGGCATGGATTGCTTTGATGCCATCCGCTGGATGGATATTGAGGCTTTGGGCGCGTCCATGAATGATTGCATGGTGTGCTGGGAAAAAATTCTGCCTCACATTATCCGGCACCCGACGTTGAAAGTGGATCTCAAGGCAATTCTTCGCGTGTACCAGCAGCGTTATTCCGGAGCGATGTTCTCCGGTTGCGGTGGCGGTTATCTTTTGGTCGTGTCAAGGAAACCGGTGCCGGGAACATCTCAGGTCACCATCCGAATTGCACCATAATGATTACCCCCGCAAGCCAGATTGTTATCACCGGCGTCTTCGATGATTTCCTTTCGATTCACCTGCGGTTCCTTGAAGAGGCCGCCCGGTTAGGTGAAGTGACGGTGTTGCTCTGGCCGGACGAGGCCGTGCAGAAATTTACCGGCAAGGCGCCGAAGTTTTCCGAAACGGAAAGGTTTTATTTCCTCAATGCCGTCCGCTATGTCAGCCGGGTCATACCCGTCACCGATGTGGTGAATAATCTTAACGAGCTTCCGGAAGTGAGTGGTTACCGCCCGAAGGTGTGGGCTGATGTTGAGTGCCACTACAACGAGAAACGGAAGGCGTTCTGCCAGTGGCATGACCTGGAGTATCGCGTTTTCAGCAACGAACGACTGAAGGGCTTTCCCGACCCGACGCCGCATGCGGCCGGTCCAGGCCCGGCTCCGGCAGAAGTTCGAAAAAAAGTCGTCGTCACCGGTTCCTATGATTGGTTTCACTCCGGCCACGTGCGGTTCTTTGAGGAGGTCAGCGCGTATGGCGATCTTTACGTCGTCGTCGGCCACGATGCGAACATCCGG
>DLMG01000174.1:0-1644 GCA_002479245.1 Verrucomicrobia subdivision 3 bacterium UBA7542
GAAATGCGCGACCTGGAAACGATTGACGCGGCGATCACCGCGGCGGAAACGGGTCACCTGGTCTTCGGCACGCTGCACACGACGGGCGCGGCCAAGACGGTTGACCGTATTGTCAACGCCTTTCCGAACAATCAGCAGGAGCAAATTCGCATCCAGCTTTCCACCGTGCTGCAAGCCGTGATTTCACAACTGTTGATTCCGCGCGTTGACAAGCCGGGCCGCGTGGCGGTCTTTGAAATCATGGTCAACACCCCGTCCATTGCCGCGTTGATTCGGGACAACAAAACGTTCCGCCTTAATTCGGACATTCAAACCGGCGCGAAATACGGCATGGTGACGCTCGACAGTTTTCTGATTGATCGATACCAGCAAGGCATGATTGCGCGCGAAGAAGTGATCACCAAGTCGCAAGACCCGACGACGGTGCTGCAGAAATTGCAGGAAATGGAACTGGCCCAGGCCGGGCCCAAAGGATGATTTGGTAACATGGCGGAAGAGCTTTCAAACCCATTGCTGTCCCTCATCAAAAACCAGGGGCTGATCGACGACCTGCAATACGAGGAAGTCACCGCCGAACTCAAGCGCAGCGGCACGCCGGTGTTCCAGCTCCTGCAGGATTTCGGGATCATGAAGGCCAACGACATCCTGCATGTGATGGCCGGCAATCTGGGCACGGAGGTCGTTTCCCTGCGCGACCATGAACTTTCGCCTGACCTTTTGAAAATGATTCCAGTCAATGTCGCGCGGATGTATCATTGCGTGCCGGTGGCGTTGAACCATGGGATGTTGCAGGTCGCGCTGGCCGATCCGCTCGATCCGGCGCACGCGGATGAAGTCGGTTTTGCCTGCAAACGCGACGTGCAGGTAGTCGTGGCCGATCCCGCCGAAATTGAAAAGGCGCTTGACCGTTGCTACGGCCAGGAGGAAGCCGGGGATATTTCGCAAATCCTCAAGGAACTCGGTTCCGACAAGGAAATGGAGCGCGCCGTCATCGAGGCGAGCGCGCTGGATGACGCCAAACAGGCCGAAAGTCTGGCCAACCAGGCGCCCATCGTGAAGTTCGTGGACCTGGTCTTGTTTCAGGCCATCCAGGACCGCGCGAGCGACATTCATTTCGAACCGTTTGAAGACGAATTTCGCATCCGTTACCGCGTGGACGGCGCGCTTTACGAAATGGCGCCGCCGCCGAAGTACCTGGCGCTGTCGGTGATTTCGCGCATCAAAGTCATGTCGAACCTGAACATTTCCGAGCGGCGGCTGCCGCAGGACGGTCGCATCAGTTATAACGTGGCCAACCGCACGGTTGACCTCCGCGTGTCCACGCTGCCGACGCAGTTCGGCGAATCCGTCGTGTTGCGCGTGCTCGACCGCGCGTCGGTCAATCTTGACCTCGACACGCTGGGATTTCCCAAATACCTGCATGATTATGTGGCCGAGGTGATTCTGCGGCCCAACGGAATCATGCTCGTGACGGGGCCTACCGGCTCGGGCAAGACGACGACGCTTTATTCCTGCATGCGGCGGGTCAACACGATTGATTCCAAATTGCTCACCGCCGAGGACCCGGTCGAATACGACATCGAAGGCATCATGCAGGTCGCCATCAACGAGCCGGTGGGGATGACCTTTGGCAAGGCGCTGCGG
>DLMG01000174.1:1759-2908 GCA_002479245.1 Verrucomicrobia subdivision 3 bacterium UBA7542
GAAATGCGCGATTTGGAAACCGCGCAAATTTCCATTCAGGCGTCGCTGACCGGCCACCTGGTCCTGAGCACGCTCCACACCAATGACGCGACGGGCGCGATTACGCGTATGATTGACATGGGCGTTGAGCCATTTTTGATTTCTTCGACGCTGATGGCCGTGCTGGCGCAGCGGCTGGTGCGGACCATTTGCCAGAATTGCCGGACGCCGTTCGAGCCGACGGAGGAACAACTGTCCCTGTTGAATCTTTCGGCGCACGATTTGGGCGACAAGGCCTTTCATTACGGCCGCGGCTGCGCCACGTGCAACGACACCGGCTACAAGGGGCGGAAAGGCATTTTTGAACTGCTCATCATCAGCGAGGCGCTCCGGTTGTTGATCAACGAGCGCGCGCCGACGATCGTGTTGCGGCAAAAGGCGATTGAGATGGGCATGGTGCCGCTGCGCGATGACGGCTTGCGCAGCATCTTTGAAGGTGATACCACTATTGAGGAAGTCGTCAAATACACGTGACCCCGAACGCGTTCGGGGCTGAACCAATCCCGCTATGCCGAAATACGATTACATCGCTTTGGACAGCCGTGGCAAGGAAACGAAAGGCACGGTTGAAGTCGCCAGCCAGAACGAGGCCATTGGCCGGGTCAAGGAAATGGGCTTGTTCCCGACCAAAATCGTCGAAACCGAAAAAGGTCAGGTTAAAAAGTCATCTTTCAAGAAAACCCGGTCCGCCGCCAGGGCTGGCGGCAAAAAAGGCGGCATCAACCTCAACCTCAACATCAGCATCCCGGGGTTGGGCGGAAGGGTCAAACCGAAGGTTCTGACCGCGTTCACGCGGCAATTGGCGACGCTGGTGGACGCGGGTCTGCCGCTCCTGCGCGGACTGCGCGTGCTCGAAAAGCAGGAACGCAGCGCCGTGCTCAAAAAAATTCTCGGCGAACTGGCGCTGGCGATCGAAGGCGGCAGCACGTTTTCCGAGGCCCTCGCGCAGCATCCAAAAGTTTTCAACCGTTTGTTTGTGAACATGGTCAAGGCGGGCGAATTGGGCGGAGTGTTGGAAGTGGTGTTGAAACGCCTGGCGGAATTTTCCGAGAAGGCGCAGAAGATCAAAGGCAAGGTCAAGGCCGCGCTCTTTTATCCGGTGGCGGTGCT
>DLMG01000174.1:2993-13686 GCA_002479245.1 Verrucomicrobia subdivision 3 bacterium UBA7542
GGGCATCCTGATTTTGTTGATGGTCATGGTGGTGCCCAAGTTCAAGGAGGTTTTCGCGGGCATGAACGTCAAGATGCCGAAATTCACCCTGTTTGTGCTGGCGATCAGTGACGCCATCCGGCTCCACATTCTGCAAACGCTGGGCGTGGTGGCGGTGGTGGTGGTGGTGTTCCTGCTGACCCTCAAAACGAAAATCGGCCGTTATATCTGGGATAAACTCAAGCTCAAGATGCCGGTGTTGGGGCCGGTCATCAACCGGGTGGCCATCGCCCGTTTCACCCGCACACTGGGCACACTCGTCAGCAGCGGTGTTCCCATTTTGCAGGCGCTGACCATTGTCAAGGAAACCGCCGGCAACGTCATCGTCAGCAACGCCATCGCCGGCGTGCATGAAAGCGTGAAGGAAGGCGAAACCATCACCGCGCCGCTGGAGGCATCCGGGGTTTTCCCGCCCATGGTGGTCAGCATGGTGGACGTGGGCGAACAAACCGGGGCCCTGCCGGAAATGTTGCTGAAAATTTCCGACAATTACGACGAGGAAGTGGACAATGCCGTGGCTTCCATGACCTCGCTTTTGGAACCCATCATGATTGTCTTTCTGGCGGTCATTGTCGGCAGCATCGTGATCGCGATGTTCCTGCCGCTGATTGCCATGATCACCAATCTCAGCGGTGAAGGTGGTGGTGGTGCTGGCGGCGGTGACTGACCGGCAACCGCCTCCAAGGCCGTTTGTCTGGAAAAGGCGTAAAAAACTTGACAGATGATGGCGTCCATGCGTAAATACAATGTAAAGACATTGCATGGGCGTTCTATTTACAATTAACTCGATATGGAGTTCGATTGGAACAATCCGCCCTTTGAGTTGGATGGTTCTTTGACTCAGCGGGAAATTGAAGAGTCCTTTGAGGATCCGTTTGCCATTCGGCTGTTGCCGGACTCGCCGCGATTTGGCGTGCAGGCGCGCTTTTTCAACCTGGGAATGTCGGCGGGCGGGGTCGGAATTTTCAGCGTGTATCGGACCAACGGCCAGGTGGCGCGGGTGTTGCACGCCCGCGTTTTTGAACCGGAAGAACGGTTCTTTTATCAGCGGAAACTGGACCAGATGCTGCAATAAACATGGAGTGATGGATTGATGGAGTGATGGAGTGATGAAGCAATGGGTATAAGCTGACGCATGCCGGGCACAATACTCCAACACTCCATTACTCCCGTCGCAGCTTTAAATGCGAACTTTTGCCAATTGGGAAGAGGTGCCGATCTTCGACAGCGAAGAGGCCGAGGCGGAATTTTGGGTGGAGAACCGGCCGGACTTGCGGCTGATGGAAGCGGCCACGGCCGGCAGTGCGGAAGCCGCCGAGTCGGTGACCATCACGCTGCGGATTGACCCGCGGATGCTCGCGCGGATCAAGCGGCTCGCCCGGTCGCGGTATTTGAATTATCAGAGCATGATCAAGCAATGGCTCAGCGAACGCATGGAAGACGAACTGAGAGAAAAATGAAAAACAATCTGACAGTCGAAAGTCGAGAGTCGAGAGTCGAGAGCCGGCCCGACGGCTCGCCGTTGCTTTTCCGCCCTCGACCCCTTGGCGCGGCGACCTGTCTCGGCGAAGCGATGCGAAGACGGAAGCGAAGCGGAGACGGCTCAACCCTCAGCCAGCTTCGCGCCTTCACCCTTATCGAGCTGCTCACCGTCATCGCCATCATCGGTGTGATTGCCGCGCTGATTTTGCCGGTGGCGGGCGCGGTAAAAAAACACCAATACCTTTATAACACCCAGGCGGAAATGGCGCAATTGGAGACCGCCATTGACCGCTACAAGGCCGCCTATGGTTTTTATCCGCCCAGTCCAAACACTCCGCCGACGGTGGGCAACCCGTCAACGCTCGTCAACCAGCTTTACTATGAGCTGGTGGGAACCGTGCTGACCAACGGTGGCTATACGACCTTGGACGGCAGCGCCTCGATCGATGTGGCCCAAGTGCCAAATGACTTTACGGGTGTGGGCGGTTTTGTGAATTGCACCAAACCCAACGGGGGCGAGGATGCATCGGCGGCCCGGAATTTTCTCCCCGACTTGAAACCGAAACAGTTTTGGCCACAGCCAGGATTTACAAACACCGGCGCTACCGAGGGGGTAAACCTGCTCATCTGCTCGGTGGGCGGGCCGGAAGTGACCTACCAGCCGCTGGGCCAGCAGGATCGGAATCCCTGGCGTTATAATTCGTCCAGCCCCACCAACAATCCCGGCTCCTATGATTTGTGGGTCCAGCTTGTGATTGGCAAACAAACCAATCTCGTCTGCAACTGGACCAAACAAGTGCAGATTAACAGCCCGTTACCCTGAATATTTTATGTGCGTTGCGCCAAAATCCGGACCCGGCCGCGAATATTCCATCGCCGTTGACTGGCGCGATTGCGCGTGGTCGCCGCCCATCGTGGTGCAATTTCCAGCGGCGGCGCAGCCTGACCCTGTGGCACAGACTTCCCCGCCTTCGCCTCCGGCTTCGGCGCGGTCGCGTCGAAGCGAAGCGGAGACGGACAAGTCGGTGTACCCCGAAGGCGTTCGGGGCTGGTCGCGGGTTTCAAAACCCGCAAACCGGGTGATTCCCAACGCCTTGCCGGCTTGGCCGCCGTCGCGCCGGAGCGGCGCTTTGGCGCGCCGCGAAGGCGGAAAGCCGGCGATACAGCAGGTTTGGAAACCTGCGCCACGAGCCGGCGCGTCTGGTCGGTTGATGGCAGTGTCAAGTTGCGATCTTCGTCGCCTGGGAATAAAACGATTGCCCGTTTCAACCCGTTTTTTTTCAAACCTATGAAAACCATCCTTATGAAAAGTGACATGTGGCAAGTGGCCAGCCTTCGCTCAGAAGCTTCGGCGCGGCAGGCAAGTGACAGGAAAGACGGCGCGCCATCCGCCACCCCTCCATGTCACGCACCTGTCCTCCATAGCGCACAGCGCGACGGAGGATCACCCGTCACCCGCCGCCCGCGTGCGGCGTTCACCATCATCGAATTGCTCGTGGTCATCGCCATCATCGCCATCCTGGCGGCGATGCTCCTGCCGGTGCTGTCGAGGGCCAAGATCGCCGCGCAGAAAAAACAGGCGGCGGTGGAGATCAGCCAGATTGTCGGCGCCATTCAACAATACGATTCGGTTTATGGCCGCTTTCCGGTTTCCCCTGCGGCGCAAAACCAGGCCGCGCAGAATGCGCAGACGGCGGGCGCCAATCCGGATTTCACCTATGGCGGCGTGTTTCAAACGCCAGCCGGACCCGTTAACATTGGAACACCCGTGAACGGTTCGATTTTGACCAATGCGGAAGTGATCGCCATTTTGATGGACCTGACCAATTATCCCAATGGCAACCTGACGGTGAATACCAATCATCAAAAAAATCCGCAGCGCACCATCTTTTTGAACGCCAAAATATCGGGCTACGATCCCGCGGCCAATGACCCGCAGCCGCCGGGAGGCGTGGACATCACCGGCGTTGATCGCGACCCGTGGGGCAATCCCTATGTCATCTCGATGGATTTGAATTACGACGAGCAATGCCAGGATATTTTTTACTGTCAGAAAAATGTGTCCCAACAAAGCGGTTCGTCGGGTTACTTTGGATTGGTCAATGCAACGGATTCAGGCGGCAATGGGGACAATTTCCTTTATCATGGCAAAGTCATGGTTTGGTCCGCCGGGCCGGATGGGAAAATTGATCCGACTCCACTTCCAGTGCCGCCGAATCCGGGACTGGGAAGTGCCAATTCCGGCGTCAACAAGGACAACGTCCTAAGCTGGCAGTGAAAATGAGTATCGAGTGTCGAATGTCGAGTGTCGCGATGACTGCGGGAAAGCGGCGGAGGGCCGCCGCAGTCCAAAACCTGTCGGACACGCCTGCGTCTCACCTTGGCGCTTCGCGGTTTGGAGTTCCGCGTTTACGCGGTTCGATGAACGGAGGCCGCCTGAAGGCGGAACTCCAAACCGCTTTCACCATCATCGAGTTGCTGGTGGTCATTTCCATTCTCGGCATCATGGCGGCGTTGACCGTGCCGGTGCTCAAAAATTTCGCCAAGTCGGACGCCACCCTCGGCGCCTCGCGCCAGTTGCTCGACGGGGTCGCCCGCGCGCGGCAACTGGCCATGAGCCAGCGCACGACGGTCTATATGGTTTTTGTGCCGACGAATTTCTGGGCCAGTGCCGGCTGGTTGAACAGCCTGACCCCGGCGCAGCAAACCGCCGCGACCAATCTGTGTGACAAGCAATTGACTGGTTACATCTTTGTCAGCCTGCGTTCGGTGGGTGATCAGCCGGGGCAGGGCGTGCCGCATTATCTCGCGCCCTGGCAGACGTTGCCGGATAACACGTTCATTGCCGCGCAAAAATTTTACACCAGCAACAACATTGTTGATCAAATTTCCGGTGCCACGTATTCCATTTCCGAATTCAACTACACCAACAAATTTCCATTCCCGACGGAAACCACTCTCATTACCGGGAATACACCTTACCTGCCATATATTGCGTTCAATTATCTTGGACAACTCACCATCGACGGGGTGGATATGTCAGGTTACGACGAATACATCCCGATTGCGAAAGGCAGCGTGTTGGTCGCGAGGGATCCGTTCACCAAAGCGTTCCAATTCAATCCGCCCGACGTCGCGGAAAATCCGCCCGGCAACAGCATCAACTCCTACAACATCGTCCACATTGGCCGGCTGACGGGCCGCGCCGTTTTGGAATATCAAAAGGTGCAATGAAAATCCCAACCAAAGTGACAGGTGACGTGTGGCAAGTGACACGAAAAAGCAGGGCGGCAAATCCTGTCACGTGTCACGTGTCACATGTCACGTGCCGTGGTTTCACCATGGTCGAGATTGCCATCTGCCTGGCGGTCATCGGCATCGCGCTCATCTCCATCATCGGCGTGCTGCCCATTGGCATGAACACGCAGCGGGACAACCGCGAGGAAACCATCATCAATCAGGACGCCACCGTTTTCATCGAGGCCATCCGCGGCGGCGCGCGCGGCCTGGATGACCTGACCAATTACGTCTATGCCATCACGAATTTCCAAGTCGTATATCCCGCTGGTACACCCAACCCTTACGGATACGCCAATAATTATTTGACCAACGGTGCGAATATTGTCGGACTTTTGAGCACGCCGGAATACACGGACAATTCAGGCAATCTCATCACCAACGTTTTGAGCGGCGGTTACAGCAGTCACAGCAACCACATCGTTGCCTATGTCCATTCCATCAGCGGGCCGGCGGTGGAAAAACCGCCGCAGGACAACCAAACCATTCAAGCCGATTCCTTTGGCTACCGCATCCTGTGCGTCAACGCCCCGGTGGCCGCCGCCGCCAACACCCTGGCCACCACGCCCTACAACTGGCAGCTCGCCGCCAACCTGCACGAGTTGCGCCTGACGTTTCTCTGGCCGCAACAGCCCAACGGCAAAGTAGGCCCCGGCCGCCAGACCTTCCGCACGATGGTTGCCGGACAAATCGTGCAGACCAATAACGGACAATGGCTTTATTTTTACCAGCCGCAATCCTTCGTCAACGTCACCAACGCACTGTGAAAACCGGAATGCCAAAGTCGAGAGTCGAGAGTCGAGAGTCGAGAGTCGTCCGATGGAGCGAGATATCTGGCTCTCGGCCCTCGACCCTCGGCCCTCGACCGGCAATCGCCGCTTTCACCCTCGTGGAAGTTCTCGTGGTGGTGGTGTTGATGTCGTTCATCATTCTGGCATTGATGGCGGTGTTCAACAGCACGCAGTCTGCGTTTCGCGCGAGCATCACGCAGACCGACGTGCTGGAAGGCGGCCGCAGCGCGATGGGGCTGATCAAAAGCGATTTGGAGACAATGGCCCCGTCGTTTGGCATCAGCGACAACGCGGTGGGCGCGGTTAATTTTTCCACCGCTGTTGTAACGGGTACCAATACGCCTCTGGTTCAATCGCTGGCCGGCAGCGGTTATCTGCGCACCAACGTGCTGGAAGAATTTTTCATTCTCACGCGTCAAAACACAACGTGGACGGGCGTCGGTTACGTGGTGAACACGGCCAGCGCAAACCCCATCAACCCGCTTTACCGTTTCTCCATGAGCACGAACGTGCTGGCCGCCGCCGGTCCCGCAGCGCTTTACAATAATTTTATGAACGCCGTCTCCTCCTATGCCGCCTGGACCAACACCAGCATCATGAGTCATTTGATGGACGGTGTGGTGGATTTGCGCGTGCGCGCCTATGACACCAAAGGCGGCTGGATGTGGATGACCACCAACGTGGTCGTGAACAATGTTATGGTAACCAACGTGTGGGCGTATCCGACGTTTCCTTTTATCTGGGGCGAACCATCGGTTTTTTACATGCTCAGCAACGCGCTGCCGGCGTCGGTGGAAATCCAGTTGGGCGTGCTGGAAGACCGCACGCTCCAGCGCGCCGAATCCATCCCGGATTCAAACACGCGCAGTAATTACCTCGCGCAACACGCCGGCCAGGTTCACCTTTTCCGCCAGCGCATTCCGATTCGCAACGTTGACCCCTCGGCCTACCAATGAAACTGCCATTTACGATTTACGATTTACGACACCGACTCCCGTCGCGTGCTCGCGACACCGACTTTGTCGCGTGCTCGCGAAAACGGAGTTTATCGGAGTTTACGATTTGGAGAAAATCGGCGGCACCGGCTGCTGCCAATCATCAATCATCAATCATCAATCATAAATTCCGGCACGGCGTTGCGCTGATCATCACGCTGATTTTGCTGTCCGTGGTGACGTTCATGGCCATCACGTTTCTGGCCCTCAGCCGCCGCGAACGCAGCGCCGTCAGCACCGTTACCGACACTGCCAGCGCGCGGCTGGCCGCCGACGCCGCGCTGGCCAACGCCGAGGGGCAAATCATGGCCAACGCCCTTTCCACGACCAATCCCTACAACTTCGGCCTGCTGGTCTCGACGAATTATATCAATCCGAATGGTTTTGTGAGCGGCAGTTCCAGTTTCACCAACGTCAATTATCTGTATGCGAACACTGGAAATCCAGTCTATGCGAATCCAATTCCCGCCGACTTTTTGCAGCTCCTCACCAATCTTTGGTACAGCCCGCGTCCGCCGGTCTTTGTTCCCACCAACTCCGCCGGCTCGAACGACTTCCGTTTTTACCTCGACCTCAACCGAAACGGACGTTACGACACCAACGGCTGGGTGGCGAACGTGGATAATAACAACCATTCGCTCGGCCCCGATGTTTTACAGGTTGGCGACCCGGAATGGATTGGCGTTTTGCAGCGGCCCGACCAGCCGTATGGGCCGAACAACCCGTTCGTGGCGCGCTACGCCTTCATCGCCGTGCCCGTCGGCAACACACTCGACTTGAACGCCATTCATAATCAGGCCCAACAAGGAATTTCCGGACTCCCTGGGGTTACTGTAAATCCTTCGCAAACCGGGAACGAAGACAACTTTGATCGCAACGAAGGTGTCGGTTCGTGGGAAATCAACCTCGCTGCCTTTCTGACCGATTTGAACACTAACGAGTGGGATAATAAAATTACTGGCCTATATCAGTACCCACCATCTGGCTTAAACAACCCTGTTGCGGCTTTTGATGATGCCCGCGCACTTTTGGCCTATCGCTACAATAACAATTTAAACACTCTCAGTACCATCGGTGCGCCAAATAATCTTTTTGGAACATCTGGCATTAATGCCTTCAGCCTTGATTATATTGACGGTTTCTCTTATGGCCTCGGCTCGTTGATGACCGGTTTTCAATTGCCCGTCTTTGATAACGATTCGACCCTGATTGCCAATCGAGTTCCCTGGGTTGGTGCCGATAACACCAACCATTTCTTCACCCACCAGGAATTATTTAACACAAGTGACACCACGATGGGCTTGTCGGTTGCCCAGATAGCTGCGGGCAATTTCAGCCAGCGATTGCTCAACGCCGGTACGAACCAATGGAGCGGCACCACCGTTTCCACCTACGACCGCTACACGTTTTACCGGCTGCTCTCGCAACTCGGCACCGATTCCACGCCGGAATCCGGCAAGATGAATTTGAATTATGACAATCTTAACCCATATCTCAATGGGTTTCTAAATACCAATGGCGGCGTTGCCGCTTCGACGAATTTCGTCGCCTGGCAGCCGCTGGGATTTTTCACCAACGCCGCCGACCGGCTGTTGCGCGCCTACACCACCCAGTGGCGCAACAGCAATCCCACCAACTTCGCCACCACGTTCTATGCGGTTAACAACTTCACCAACATGATCGCGTCCCAATGGACGACCAATTATCTCCCCTTTGGCATCGGGAACATTCCGGTTTTGGTGAGCAACCAGTTTGTCTATTCATCCGCCGTCAACCGCCTGCTCCAGCTCGCCGCCAACATTTACGACGCCACGACCAACAACTTTGGTGTAAACGGTAATAATCATAATTATCCATCCATCTTCCGCCCGCTCTTTTCACGTGATGGTGGGGGGCTGGGAAACAATGTTTTTATCACAGGTTACGAATTGCAAACCGCGCCCATCACCGAAGGCAATGAAACCATCAGCCCGGACCTGGCTTGGCCGATTGACGCCTCGGTTTTGGCCGTAACGAATACTGGCACGGTAGTCAGCAATTGGGCCGGGAACGTCTATGGCGTGCCGTGGATCATCGGTGCGAAGAAAGGGTTCCCGAATTTCAACGAATTTTCGCTGGAAAGCGCCTTCCAGATTACGCGCAAGTTGCAATACTCGCGCAATACGAATAGTTCGCCGTTTCAGTATGCGTCCAATCAGATGTATATCATGAGCATCACCAACTTTTTTGGCGTCGAATGCTGGAATTCTTACAGCAACAACTACCCGGGCCCGGTGGCCATTCTGTCGCGGATTACAATAGCAATGAATTTGACCAACGATGCCACGACTTTTTCGTTGCTGCCTGCCGGTACGCCGAACCCGGCTATTTATACAACAGTTGCGACAATCCCCACCTCATGGCCGGGCTACGGCACTGTCGGATCATCTTTTGTGACTCCATTCGGCACAAATGCGTTCGTCCTTTGGCTTACCAATTCTGTCTATAATTACGGCCCCAATAACATGGGCTACAATACTCTTCCTGGTTTCATTCCAACATCCATGGACCCTTCAAATTATATAAACAGTGGCACTCCGCCCTTGCCGCATTTTGGATTGCTGACCACGAATCGCTTGCAAGTGGCCATCATTGATTATTCCCGCGGGGCAAGCTTGGGGCGGATTATTGATTATGTGCAACTGAACGGCATGGACAGAAGCCGTGACCTGAATGCGGAGATTGCCGACCCGTACGATTATGACATGTGGGGTACCAACTTGTCGGCAAACGGGGCGCCAATGGGCGTGGTCAATCAAGTCCAGTATTCCCGATATGGAGGTTCATTGCCGTCGGAGGACGTAGGCGATAGCGGCGTTTGGACTTCGGCTCCCGGGTTTAATCCGTCCACCCCGGACGCTGAACAATTTTATTTCAATCATTTTTTTGCACATAACCTCACCGTTACCTACGTAGATCCGAACACGTCCAGAACCTACACTTCCACTTACACGGCCACGAATTTTCAAGCGCCATGGACACCCACGCGCACCCGGGTTCAACGTCTTACCTGGCAGGCGAATGATCCCTTGGTTCATTATATGATCAGCGATTTAACCGATACGATTGACGACACCAACGGACAGCACATCGTAGATTGGACAAATTGGCCGGCGATTTTTGGTCTGCCGAACCACCGTTATATGCCGTGGGGTGGCAGGCCTGGCAGTCAGATCAACTTGAATGCGCCAGATTTCAATGCGGCGAATGCGTGGAACATGACCGTTAAAGATCCGGGAGTGACGAATTCGGATTCCTGGGATTTCCCGACAAACAAATTCCCCGGCGTCGGCTGGCTGGGCCGGGTGCATCGCGGCACGCCCTGGCAGACGGTCTATCTCAAGGCGTCAGACGTTCTGCATCTGATTCAAATCAATGGAACCCCGCCAAACGCCGTCACCAATTATATTGGGACGAACACTTGGACGACTTGGACAGGCGACATGCAATTGGCTTATGGCCAATATTTCGATGCCGATAATTCCGCGCCGGTGCAGGACCGGCTGTTGTTCGATCTGTTCACTACGGCGTTCAATGACAACGCCACCCGCGGGACACTCTCGGTCAATGTCGGCCCCACCAATGCCAATCTCGCCGCTTGGTCGGCTTTGTTCAGCGGAATCGTTGTGCCAACGAACCTCGTCGGGGGTTACACCATCATCAATCCTGCCGGTCCGGCAGGTGTGCCTGTGCCTGTCGGTTTGCCGCCAGGTCCAAATTCGCCGCTTTGTTTGGGTTATCTGGTGCAGAACGGCACCAATGGCATCAACGACATTCGCGCGCGGTTGCCGGGAGGTGTATTCCAGCACGTGGGCGACATTCTGGCTGTGCCGGCGCTCACTGAGCGGTCGCCGTTCCTCGTCGGCCTTAACCCGAATACGCAAATCAACGACGAGATGTACGAATGGCTGCCGCAGCAGACGATGTCGCTGCTGCGCTGCTCCGATTCGCCGCGGTACGTGATTTACTGTTATGGCCAGGCGCTCAAGCCCGCGCCCAATGGCATTTACACCGGCGGCGACCAGTTTTTCGGCATGGTCACGAATTATC
>DLMG01000351.1:0-995 GCA_002479245.1 Verrucomicrobia subdivision 3 bacterium UBA7542
TCAATCTTCGGGCCGTAAAACGCGGCTTCGTTGGGCACTTCCACGTAAGGGATCTTTGAATCAATGAGGGTCTTGCGGACCATGTCTTCGGTCTGCTTCCAAAGCTCCGGTTCGTTGACGAACTTGGCGTTGTCGCCGGTCAGACGGGACGGGTCATGCGTGCTGAAGCGCATGACAAATTTGTCGATAGCAAATATCTTAAAGTATTTCAGGTACAAATCGTTCACCGCGTTGAATTCCTGCGCGAACTGCTCCGGCGTGCAATAGATGTGCGCGTCGTTCATGTTGAGCGACCGAACGCGCATGAGACCGAACAATTCACCCGACTGCTCGTAACGGTAGTTGGTGCCGTATTCCGCCAGCCGCAGCGGCAAATCGCGGTAACTGCGCGGCTCCGCCGCAAAAATGCGGTGATGATGCGGGCAGTTCATCGCTTTGAGGTAGTAGCGCTCGCTACCACTAGCCGCAGCTTCGTCGCCGAGTCGCTTATGTTCGGCTACAAGCTTTTTTAAGTCGTCGGGCGCCTCTCCTCGTTTTACTAGCTGATAGGCAAAATTGCCAAGGGTTTGAGGGTCGTCGGAGATTCCGGCAGCCAATCCAAAAGGCCGGACACATTTCACAACTTGCTCGTTGTTGGCGATGATGCGACCCGTTAATTGACTCGCTTTGTCTCTGTCCTCATAGAGCTCCATCGGCGGAAACATCGACTCCTTGTAAAGAATCGGCAGATGGCCGCTGGTGAGATACATTTTTTCCTTGGCGATGTGCGGCGTCTTCACGCGCACGTAACCGGCCTGAAATTCCGTTTCTTTCGCCAGCTTTTCAAGTTCCTCACAGATCGCCGCCCCTTTCGGCAGCCATAGCGGCAGGCCGGGGCCGACAAATTCCGTGTCGATGGCGTATAACCCCATCTCCTGCCCGATCTTGCGATGGTCGCGGCGCTTGGCCTCCTCGACCATTTTGAAATACTCGTCGAGCTGGGTCTTGTTCTTGAA
>DLMG01000351.1:1115-13394 GCA_002479245.1 Verrucomicrobia subdivision 3 bacterium UBA7542
GCGCTGGCCACGGTGGTGAGCTTGAACGCGCCCACGTTGCCGGTGCGCATCACGTGCGGCCCGGCGCACAGGTCAATGAAATCGCCGCTCTTGTAGTAGGTGATCGGCTCGCCTTCGGGAATGTCTTCCAGGTTGCCAATCTTGAACTTGCTCGAATTGCCGGGACGCTCGCCCAGCGCGCCGAGCCGGCCGTTTTGCGCGTCCTTCAGCGCCTGCTCGCGCGTGACGACGAGTTTCTCGAAGGTGTGGTTGGCTTTGATCTCCTTTTTCATCTCGGCCTCGATGGCCGGGAAATCCTCGGGCGAGATGCGGTGCGAAAGTTCGACGTCGTAGTAAAAGCCGTTTTCCACCGCCGGGCCGGAGGCGAACTGGGCGTCGGGCCAGAGCTTGACGATGGCGGTGGCCATGACATGGGCGGCGGAGTGGCGGATGCGCTCCAGCTCGGTCATTTTCGCGCGGTCGTCGAGTGTCTTGCGTTCGGATTCCATAGCTTTTTTATAACGCAAAGACGCAAAGATGCAAAGGCGCAAAGAAACGGAGAATTTTTACCCGGAGCGCGGCTTGTCTCAAGCCGCAGCAGAATCGTTGGCGAATGGAGGTTAGGGTTATCGAACGGTCTTCCGCACGCGCACCTGCTGCGGGTTGGGACAACCCGCGCTCCGTTTGATTGCGGACATGGGGAAAGCTTAACCACAAAGGGACAAAAGGACGAGGGAGAAAACAAGCTGCCAGTTTAAGAATGGGGCTGCGCTGCTGCGCCACCCGGCCCATTGCACCGGTTGTCATTGAGAAATGGTATCAGCCCCTGGGAGCGCCGGCGTCCCGCCGGCTCGCTGCGTTGCGACGGACAGTTCCAACCCAGCCGGCGAGACGCCAGCGCTCCCAGGAGACGATAGCGGATTACGGCCAGGTCCAGGAGTAGGGGAAACTCAGCCGGTAAAACCACTGCGGACCGGAATTGGTGACATAGATCGTCTGCGTCGTGTTGGAACTGACAAAGGTGACATTGGTCGTCCAGCTCGGCATCGCAAGATTCGTGCAGCCAAGGACCAGGCCATTCTGCCCAATCGGAACGTTGGCCACAACCAACTGGTTGCTGCCATTGAGTGATGTGATATTGCTGATTTGCACCGGCGAGATGAGTTGCTGAGTGATGTCGGCCAGCACCGCATGGAGCTTCGCGGTCGGGTCCGTTGGATCCCAAAAAATGTAGTTTGTGCCATAGCCATTGATGGATGCGCTTGGAAAGCCGTAATTCACAGCAGTAACGGCATCAATGCTCACTCCATTATAGAGGGTGTTGGTCAAACCATAGGCAGCGGCGTTTGTCAGCACGTTGTCCAACAGGCTGAAAAAGTCCGGCTCGTAAATCGTAATCCCGGGCAGGGACGTTCCGGCCTGATTCAAAAGGGCGGTAAAAGCGGTGTTAAAACCAACGATCCTTTGGCGGATGAAACTCTTAGTGGCCGCAGGGTTATTGTCGTATTGCGGAGTCTCGGTAATATCCACAGCATTCGGCATGATCAAGGTGCGAGCGCCCTTGGCATAATATAGATTGGTGATGATGTTCCAATGGTTGGTCAAGGATTGGTTAATGGCGTTGGTCCACGTGACTATGTTCGTAGAAGGATAAATAGTACCCATATCATTGACAAAATCAGCGTCGTTGACCCATACGACAAACAGTGCGGTGGCCGCATCCGGTGGCGCGGTAAAATGGTTGACATTCGTTACCAGAAGGGGACTGAAATCACGGTAGAATGACCAGTTGTTGGTTGAGTTGGACCAATTGACGTTGGTGATGGAATTGGCGCCCAGCCCCTGCTGCTGCGCCAGCACCTCAACCCAGACCCGGCCGTTGGAGTAGCGGTTGCCGTAGTAATTTGTCAGGCCTGATGTGTTGTTGGTCGTGGTGGAAACGCCGTCGCCAAAAATGTAGAGCGAGGTGAAGGCGGCTTGGGCCGAAAAAATGGCGGCGCCAAACAACAAAAATTCCACCATGAATCGCACGGCTTTTTTCACGCTGCTCATTCTACCGCATGCCGGATGAAAGTAAAGCCGGCCTGAATCCCGGCAGGAGTTGGTTTGAAATAAATCCAACATATTCGCCTGTTTACATTACGGAAGACACCGGGCTTATCTTTCACAAACCGGTTCCTTGACGTTTTCAGTGGAATTAGCATTTACGCTCGCCCTCGCCCAGCCAGCTTCCATGGGAAGGGATTTCCTCAAACAAAATTACGCTTTGAACCCCGGAACCGTAGCCGCCGACGTAAGTCGGCGCTGACTTTCATTGGACTCAAAGTGCGCGGACTGACGTCCGCGGCTACGAGGTTCATGGAGAAGGACGGGGTGAGGGCGGACGTCCCGCCTGCCGCCATAACTCCGATGCAGATGCCCGGTTGCGCCCGGCGGCCGGGATTTGCTTGCTCCGGCGCGGCGTCCATGCGTATCTACGGCGTTCGTTCTGTTGTTGGAACCCATGAATCGGTGATGATAGACCGACGCAACATCTTGAGGCTGCTGGCAATGCTGGTTTCAGGAGCTTTGGCCTGGAAAGCTTCGGCGAATGGCTTCGGGCTGGCGGATCAGGATGCCTTTGCGACCGCGCGCGGCGAGGCGTTTGTGGCCACGGCGGACAATCCATCGGCCATTTACTACAACCCGGCCGGCATCACGCAGCTCGAGGGCAACGAGCTTCGGGGCGGCATTTATGGAATCTATCTCGACCCGAGCTACAGCCCCCCCAGTGGCGCCCAAAACAGCGGCCACACTTACCACAGTTCGGATCATCTCGCCGCGATTCCCCAGGTTTTCTACACCTACTCTTCCACGAACATCCCGGTGAGTTTTGGTTTGGGTGTTTATGCGCCTTATGGCGGGAGCATGAGCTGGCCACAGGACACCGGCTTCCGCACGGTCGCCACACAGGGCAAGTTGACTTATTTGACGCTCAATCCAGTCGTGGCGGTGAAGCTGCCGCTCAATTTTTCAATTGGTGCCGGATTGATGGTGAACTATGCGAACATGGATTTGGAACAAGGTCTTCGCCCTTTCGCACAACCTCTTGCCAACTTCTTCCGCTTTAAAGGTGACGGTTGGAGTGTGGGTTACAATCTGGGTCTGCGCTGGCAGCCGATTGACCAAATTTCATTTGGCGCGACCTTTCGCAGTTCGGCGGCTGTCACTTTGAATGGCCACACGGAATTCGAACAGCAACCGCTCATTCAGACCACACAGCTGCCCGCACACATGGATTTTGAGTTTCCCTTGACCGTTGTGTGTGGTCTTTCGTACCGGCCGACGCCAAAATGGAATCTGGAGTTTGATGCCGATTACACGGATTGGAGCAGCTTCGGAAAGACAGCCATCTATCAACAAGGAAACCCGCCGCTAGGCGGGCCCCAAAACCCTCCGGTGACACTCAACTGGCAGGAGAGCTGGATGTATGAGTTGGGTGCGACGCGGTATTTTGACAACGGCTGGCACGCGAGCGCCGGGTTCGTTTATAATGAGAGCTCCGTGCCGAATGCGTATTACACCCCGTTGGCGGCGGATCTGGATCGTTATTTCTTCAGCGTTGGAGCCGGACACAAAGGCAAGCGTTTCGACTTCGACATTGCCTATCAGCTCGGCTATGGCCCCACCCACACGGTTACCGGCAGCACCCCGTCATCAACACCCGGAATTGGATCCAACCAGAACGCCAACGGAAATTATGATTTCATCAGCCACGCCGTAATGCTGACGGTGGGAATGCATTTCTAAAACCGACCGGCGGTTGATCTGACATTGAGCCTGCGGTCTTCCTCAAAAATCAGCGCCAGCCCTGTCTCCCGTTGGTGTCTCCTCACAACAAATTCAGAAACGAGGAACGAAGCCTGTGATTGATGTCTATGTTCGCCAGGAAGGAAAACATAGTGTTTTTTCTTGGCGGCAGGAACCGCTTCGCCATGGATGAATATGAATAGAAATCATGAAGCGCATTGTATGACAAGACATATCCGGGAGTCTGATTGTCGGCATACTTGATTCCGGTGTGATTCATTTTTTCCCCGAGCTCTCTTTTATGGAGCCACCAATCATCAAAGAACAAACGGTTGTCACTTTTTAATCTTTGATAAAGTGGAGTTCCGGGAAACGGACAAAGGGGAAAGAATGCCGCAAAGGCTGCTTTTTGTTCGACCAGGAAGTTCACCGTGTACTTGATCCCACCCATTGTGTCGTTATCGAATCCCACAATGAAGCTGGCGTAACACGCGATGTTGTATTTATTCAAAAGTCGGAAGACATTTTTGTACTCTTCAGGCTGGTTGAATCTTTTATTTACACTTCTGAGGACTTGAGGATCCTGACTTTCGAAACCGACATAGCAATGGAAACATCCGCTTTCCGCCGCCAGCGCTACAAGCTCAGGCTTGGCATGGATTAAGGTGTCCATCTGGCAGTGATATTTAATTTGCAGCGGTTTGATGGCCTTGAAGAATTCCTTCGCCCATTTGTAATCAGCAGTCAGATTATCATCAACAAAGAAAAAGGTTGTCGCCTTGCTTTGTTTGATTTCAGCGATTATATCTTCAATCGGTCGATGACGTATTTTTTCTCCGTAAAACCTTGTTGTTGCACAAAAATCGCAGTTGTGGGAGCACCCCCGCCCTGTTTGTATGGGGATCAAGGGCATCGGGTTGAAAAATGAACGGATATACTTCTGCGGGTCGATCAGGTCGAACCGTGGATAAGGCAGGTTATTCAGAGAGTCTCTGGCGGGTTTCTCATATCGCTTTTTCAACCGGTTGTTCTCGAAATCTTTGATCAATTCTGGCCAGGTATCCTCGGCCTCTCCAACAACTATCGCATCAGCACGCAGGGCAGCTTCGTCTGGAACAGCGGTTACATGAATTCCACCCATCACAACCGGCACACCTCGTTTCTTATACTCGGCGGCAACATCATAAGCTCTTTCCGCACTAAAAGTTTGAACGGTAATTCCGACCAGATCCACTTTTTCATCATAATCAATATCCTCAACGCTTTCTTCAACAACAGAGACACGATGATGATTGGGAACCATCGCTGCCAGGTATCTGATGGTAATGCAGGGGACAAAAACCTTTTTCGTCTTCACCAGGTTTCCATGCTCATCATAGAACGAAGGCAAGATAATTTTTATATGCATGCTGATCCTGTGTTATTTAATTGCATCTGACGCTGCGCAGGGAAAAGAAGACTTGTTCTTAACCGAGCGCATGGTGATCAGCATATCCCGCCGGGTGGGTGCGTCAATGCGCAAAGTCAGCAGGCGCAGCCTGTTTGGCCAGTGGCATGGCCGGCAAGCATTGGCGATTCAACTCGAGAGTGCCGACAAAGGTCGCCGTTGAACTTAGTGAACACATACATAATAACGAAGGAATAAACTGCAGTGTTTTCATGTACTCAGCGCCAAAAGAGCGTTCCAAATGGGGGGGCTTTAATGTCTCTGTTTAGCGATGGCCGCGTTCTTTGGCAGTAAATTAGGCGCATAAATTAAAGCTCAAATGTTTGTTCGGCTTTAGCTTGCGTCTTTGTTTTTGGATGTGGCAGACACGACTCGAAAAGCCCGGGCTCTGCCTGGTGTAGAGACAGGCAGGCGATTTGCTGCATTCTGCCAGTTATTGCTGCGGACAATCCGCAATTTCCCTTTTGGCAAAAGGTTTGCTTTGAATTAGACTCGCGGCGGGTTGCCAATTTGCCTGTATGAAAAACCTGCGCGGACAAACAGCGATACTCACCGGAGCTTCCGGCGGGATCGGTCGCCATATAGCCCCCGCATTGGCCAAGGCGGGAATGAATTTGGTGCTCGTGGCATTCCCCGGGATAGGACTTGATGAAGTCTGTTCGGCAGTGACAAGGGAGGGCATCAAAGCCATAGCTTTGGATCTCGATCTTCGCGATCCTAAACAGCGGCAGCACATGGTATCAGCAGCGCTCAAGGAATTTGGTCAAGTTGACGTGCTGGTCAACAACGCGGCAGTGGAATTCACCGCTGTTTACCATGAGCTTTCGGAGCAGCAAATCAAAGACGTGCTCAGTGTGAATCTGGAAGCCCCGATGATGCTAACAAAGGCTGTTTTGCCGGAAATGCTGCGCCGGGGGCGTGGGCATATCGTAAACATTTCGTCATTTGCCGGCAGATTGGGGCCGGGTTTTCAGGAACCCTACGCGGCCACCAAAGCGGCGCTGACAGCATTTACGTACTCGTTACGAGGAACTTACCGCAGGACCGGAGTGAGCGCTTCCGTGGTTTGCCCCGGCTTTGTTGAGGCGGGGATTTATTCGCGGCTGAAAGCGCAGCTTGGACGGCCAGCACCGGGTCTTTTTGGCGCGAGCGTGTGCCCCCCCCAACGCGTCGCGCGAGCAGTATTACGTGTCATTGAACGCGATCTGCCCGAGGTCTTCGTGAACAAATACCCGGTTCGTCCGGCGCTTGCGTTGTATGTTTTGTCGCCTTCCCTGGGCGCATGGATTACGGACAAAATCCTAGGCACGCACGATTTTTTCCAGTCTGTGGCTGAAGCTCAAAAGCGCGGCCGGCGAAAGCTTTAAAGGGGCTTGTCAGGATTGACCTTGATGGCAAGGAACCTGCTTATTTCAGAGCACTATTGCCTTGTAAACACAGGGCATTTGAATTTAATTAATTATGAAAACAAACCGGGGTGAAGCGGCAAAATTTTTCCCGATAATCATTCTTTGCGGGACAACCTCGACGCTTTGGGCGGGAGGATTTCGTCTGCCTGATCAAGATGCTTTTGCCACTGCGCGTGGCGAGGCATTCGTCGCCACAGCGGACAATCCATCCGCGATCTATTACAATCCGGCGGGCATCACTCAACTCGACGACAGCAATGTCCGAGTCGGAATGTATGGCATCTACCTTGATCCCAGTTACCGAAACCCGGTCACTTCCAGGTCCTACGAGATTGAGGATAAATTCGATGCCATTCCCCAACTTTTTTATACTTACAGTCTAAAAGATAAAGATTGGCCGATCAGTTTTGGACTTGGCATCTATTCCCCTTATGGGTTGAGCGAAAAATGGCCCCAAGACACCGGATTTCGCACCGTTGCCACCGAAGGCTCGCTGACCTATTTCACCATCAATCCAGTCATCGCCTACAAACTGCCTTGGAATCTTTCCATTGCGGCGGGTTTGATGGTGAACTATGCGAAGATTGATTTGCAACAAGCTGTCTACGACCCGAATCCAGACGCCGATTTGTTCCGGTTCAAGGGCGATGGCTGGGACGTGGGCTACAATCTCGGCGTACTCTGGCAGCCGCAGGAAAAAATTTCCCTCGGCGCAACTTTCCGCAGCGGCGCCACCATGAAATTCAACGGGCAGACAGAAACGACGGCCCCGCTTTTGGGCTATCCCAGTCCGCATTCCAGTCCCGCAAATGCGGATTGGCCATTTCCACTGGAAGCGGCCTTCGGCATTTCCTACCGGCCCACACCCAAATGGAATCTGGAATTCGACGCGGACTATACCGATTGGAGCACGCTGGGAACAGTTAACCTCAATCAAACTGCGCCGCCATTTTTCATGTCTTCACCGTCCCCCATAACACTGGACTGGGAATCCAGTTGGTTTTTTGAATGGGGCGTCACACGCTATTTTGACAGCGGCTGGCATGTGAGTGCCGGCTATATTTTCAATGAAAATTCCGTTCCCGACGCGCATTACACGCCATTGGTGACGGATATGGACAAGCATTTCTTCAGTGTCGGGACCGGATTTAAAGGCAAACAGTTTGATTTCGACGTCGCCTACCAGTTTGGTTACGGCCCCCCCCGCACCGTGGCGGGCAGCGCGCCCTCGTCAGCCGGACAAACAGCGGACGGCAACTACAATTTTTTCAGCCAAGCCATCGCGGTGTCGGTTGGATGGCATTTTTAAAATCATCCGGGGGTTGCAGTTTCTTTCCAAAATAGCGATGGCAACCGGGGTCCATCGCGCATGGCGAAAAAACAGGTGATATGCAGTAAAATTGCCGGCTTGCCGGAGCGGTGGCAGGATGCCGTCAATGTAAAGTGTTAAAACCGGCTAATAATCATTTTGTTTTGACTTAAAAAATGATGCACATTGCACACGCAATGAACCTGACTTTTAATGGTGATGGACATGGAAATGGGAACGGCGCGAATGGTTTGTTGGAGCAACCTCCCCAAAAGGCCGCCAACCCGCCCGCCGTTGCGCCTTCATCCGATGTCAAGGAAAGCCGGGTAACATTTCAGACGGTGGAGGGCATGGAGTTGCGCGGCACCCCGGTGCGCGTGACACGGCACGCAACCGTTTTCGAGCTATACAATCCGAGTGTCACGCCGCGACTTTCCGAGGCGCTCGGCGAGTTCCAAATCATTCTGCAAGGGCGGACGATTTATTCCGGTCGCGCGGTGGTTCGCAGTGTGGTGGACGCGGGAACAAAAATCGTCTGTGAAGCAACGCTCAACGAATCAAGCTGGGCGGATTTGAACCTGGTGCTGGCGGTGGAACGGGAAGGCGGACTGGCGCAGGAATTCAAAACGTTTCTACAGGAATGGCAAAAGCTTTACGGGGTGTCGCCGGAATTCAAGATCGTTATCACCGACATGCAAACCTTTCTACATGATTTGCAATTGTGGCTGGAGCGGGTGGAGTTGGGAATTCGGGCTTTGGCCAGGGACGAGCGGGAAAAATTCGAGCAGAAAACAACTCAAGAAATCGCTCAAGCAGTAATCCCGTTGATTGATGCGCTCTTTGAAAAATTCGAAGACATCGCCAAAGACATCGAGGGGGAACAAAAGGCCGCTCATGCCCACTATATGCGGCAACATCTTCATCATCTCGTTTTGGCCGCGCCGTTCGCGCATCGCACTTTTGAAAAACCGCTCGGTTACGCCGGCGATTACGAAATGGTGAACATGATTCTCCGCTGCGGTTACGAAGGGAACTCCTTGTTTGCCAAGATCGTCCACAACTGGTTTGTCAGGCAACCACCGGCGGCGGCGCATCGCAACCGGATAAAATATCTCACAGAGCACATTGAATTGGAAGCCGACCGCGTCGCCCGCGCGGGTGGCACGGCGCGTGTTTTCAACTTTGCCTGCGGCCCGGCGGTTGAAGTACAGAATTTCCTCCGCTCTTCATTTAGAGAAAATGTGGAATTGACGCTCGCAGATTTTAATGGCGAGACCCTCGAATATGTCAGTAAGGTGCTCGACAAAATTAAAAATCTTTCCCGACCGCGGACGACCGTTCATATTCAAAAAAAAACCGTTTACCAACTGCTCAAAGAGAGCCACAAATTAATGGATGTGGAGAAATCGCAATATGACTTCGTATATTGCGCCGGGCTTTTCGACTATTTGCCCGACCACACTTGCAAACAGTTGATGGATATTTTTTATAAATTCGTCGCTCCGGGCGGGCTGGTGGTGGTGACCAATGTCGAGCCATCCAATCCATTGCGCCACGGTATGGAACATTTGTTGGACTGGCATCTGATCTATCGCAAGGAACCGGATTTACGCGCACTGCGCCCCACTCACGCAATCGATGATTATGTTTCCGTTCGCGCGGATTCGACAGGCGTAAATTTGTTTATGGAAGTCCGCAAACCCGCCCATGACTAACACCACCCCTGCATTTTCCAATCCTGATTTCCTGAAGGCGTTTACCGCCCACGAACAGCAAGAGCGGATTAGCACCGGCAAAGTGGCCTCGCTGCTGGTCGTGGTTCTGATGCCCCTCGGCTCGATCATGGACTGGCAAGTCTACCACCCGCAGCGCTGGTATTTTCTCGAACTGCGAATCCTCTGTTCCATCTTGGCGGGTGCTCTCTGGTATTTGCACACGACCGAGTTTGGATGGAAACACTATCGCCGCCTCGGCATTACCATTGCTCTTCTTCCGGCGTTCTTCATGTGCTGGATCATTGACGCGACACAAGGACCAATGGCCGGCGCAACTTCGCATTATTATGCGGCGCTAAACCTGATCTTGCTCGCCGTGAGCGTCGTGGTGCGCTGGAACTTTTGGGAGTCAACATTTTGTGTGGTCGCGATCATTTTGATGTATCTGGCTGTCTGCGGCTTTCACTGGCTGGAACCGTCTCCCAAGGAGTTTTTCAACGATCTCGCCAACAACCTTTATTTCCTGGCGCTGACCGGCATTATCGTGGTCACCGGCAACCAGCTTTTTAACAAGCTGCGCCTTCGGGAATTCACCCTGCGATATGAACTGGACAAAAGCCGCAAAGCGCTGGAAGCCAGCCTCGTGCAACTCAAGGAAAACGAGATGCAACTGGTCCAGTCCGAAAAACTGGCTTCGCTGGGGCGCATGAGCGCGGGCATCATTCACGAGATCAACAACCCGCTGAACTTCGCCATCACCGGCCTCTTTACCCTGCGCAAAAAGGGCCAAAACCTTGCCCCGGAGCAACAGAAGGATTACGCCGAGGTTTTGACCGATGTCGAAGAGGGAGTCAAACGGGTGAAGACCATTGTCTCGGATTTGCGGATGTTTACGCATCCCGAAACCGAGAGCCGGGATGAGGTGGAGGTGGCGGAGGTGGTCGCTGCGGCGTTGCGGTTCTTCGGCAATGAATGCAAAGACAAAATACAGGTCAACCAGCAGATTGCCGGGCATCAGACGATCTGGGCGAACAAGAACAAATTGATCCACCTGGTCACGAACCTGCTGCAAAACTCGATTGATGCGTTAAAAACGAAGCCGTTCCGGGATGAAAAACCGACCATCCGGATTGAAGGACGGATTGAGAACGGCAGCAGCATTTTGTCGGTTCGCGACAACGGTCCGGGCATTGCCCCGGCCGATGTGGACAAGATTTTCGACCCCTTTTTTACCACAAAAGACGTGGGCGAAGGAATGGGGCTGGGGTTGAGCATCTGCCACCGCATCGTGCAGGAGTCCGGGGGAAGGATTTCGGTGAAAACGGAGCCGGGGAAATTCTGTGAATTTACGCTGGAATTCCCCGTCAGGACAAATCAGGCGACCAACTGAAAGACGGACATGGAAAATCTCTACGACTATAAAAAATTTGCCATCCTCTACGTGGATGATGAGGAGAAGTCTTTAAAATACTTCACGCGCGCCTTTGAGGATCGGTTTCGGATTTTGACGGCGGCCAATGCCCAGGACGGCTTCAAACTGTTCGAACAGCACGCCGACGAAATCGGCCTGCTGCTGACCGACCAGCGGATGCCCGGGGAAAAAGGCGTCTGGCTTTTGGGACAGGCGCGGCAATTGCGCCCGCAGGTTTTGCGCATGCTGGTCACGGCGTACACGGACGCGGACGCCGCCATCGCCGCCGTCAACAGCGGCGCGATTTACAAATACATCACCAAACCATGGGACCCGCCGCAATTCGAACTCACGCTCAAGCAGGGCCTGGAATTTTTCATGGTGCAGACCGAACGCGACCAGTTGCTCCGTGAAAAAATGTCCGTGTTGCGCAACATGATGATCGCCGACCGCATTGTGAGCCTCGGCCTGCTGGCCGCCGGTTTGAGCCATCATATTCGCAACTCGCTCGTCGCGGTAAAAACCTTTCTCGACCTCGCGCCCGGGAAAATGGCCGAGGAAAAAACGGATTTGAACAGCCTGCGCAACCCCGAATTTTGGAAGGAGTATCACCAGAACGTCCAGTCACAGATTGAAAAAATCAACAGCCTGCTCAAAGACCTTTGGACCGCGTCGGAAAACAATGCCTCGTTGCAATTCGCCGATGAAGTGCTGCTGCACCAGACCGTCAGTGCGGCACTGGCCCCGCTCAAGGACCAATTCGCCGCCCGGCGGATCGAAATTGAAAACAAGATTCCCGATTCGTTGCCCGCGCTGCATGTGGACCAGCCGAAATTTTGCCGGCTGTTTGAATTATTACTGAAGGACGAACTGGACATGCTGCCCGCCGGCAGCCGCGTCACCTTGTCGGCGGAATTGCAGAATGCCGGGGCCAAACCGGAAATCGTCGTTCAAATCAGCGACAACGGGCCGGGCCTGCCGCAGGAGGCGTTGAGTGTCATCTTCGATCCGTTTGTCGTGAGTGACAGCGTGCCGTCCGAATACGGCATTAATCTGATTGCCTGCTTTTTCATCGTCCACCATCACGGCGGCAAAATCGAAGCCCAAAGCCAGCCCGGCCACGGCACGACGTTCACCCTTCGCCTCCCGCTCAAACCCGAACCGGTCATTTCATCGCCGGACGACACGGAATTCCTCCAAAAAGCGCTGCTGAACGAAAA
>DLMG01000351.1:13477-13734 GCA_002479245.1 Verrucomicrobia subdivision 3 bacterium UBA7542
GGAAAAACTGCTCGCCAGCGGATGATTTTCCGGTTTCACACCATAAAATTCACATCATTGCTTCAAGATTCCATTGACCTTTGGGCTTGAATTGTGGAATATACATGGACAGAAGTGGCAACCGTGTACTGGCATCTTTTCTTGGAAGTGCGATGAAAACCATTTTGGTATTGTCTCCTCATCCAGATTTCGCCGAAACAATTCGCGCGAGTCTGAATCCGGAGCAATACCGGGTCGTTCATCGCCTCAGTGTTGAT
>DLMG01000226.1 GCA_002479245.1 Verrucomicrobia subdivision 3 bacterium UBA7542
GGAAAAAACGGACAGGTCGGCTGGGAATTGCGCCGCACGCTCGCGCCGCTGGCGGAGGTGGTGGCGGTGGATTATCCCGAAATCAACCTCACCGACACGCCGGCGCTGCGAGCATTGGTGGCCGGAACGCGTCCGGCCGTGGTGGTGAACGCGGCGGCCTACACGGCGGTGGACAAGGCTGAGACGGAAACGGAACTTTGCCGGCAGATCAACGCGGTCGCGCCGGGAGTTTTGGCCGAAGCAGCCAAGAAGGTTGGCGCGCTGATGGTGCATTACTCGACGGATTATATTTTCGACGGGACGAACACGTTGCCTTACGTCGAAACCGACGCGCCGAATCCGCTGGGCGTTTACGGGCGGTCAAAATTGGAAGGCGACCGGGTGGTGAAGGCTTCCGGTGCGGACCATTTGATTTTCCGGCTATGCTGGGTCTATGGCGCGCGTGGTCAGAATTTCATGCTCACGATGCAACGCCTGGCGTGCGAGCGCGAGAAACTGCGCGTGGTGGGCGACCAGTTGGGCTGCCCGACGTGGTCGCGGATGATCGCCGAAACCACCGCGCTGGCGCTCAAGCAGGTCCTGGCCGGCGCGGATCGTTCCGCGTACAACGGCGAATATCATCTCGCCGCCTTCGGCCAGACGAGCTGGCACGGGTTCGCTTCCCGCATCATCGAGTTGATGCCGGAGGCGGAACGGGAATGCCACGCGGTGGAACAGATCACCACGGCGGAGTATCCGACACCCGCGAAGCGGCCGGCGAATTCGGTTTTGGATTGCGGCAAATTGCAAAAAACTTTCGGATTGCGGCTTCCGCATTGGGAGACCAGCCTGCTACAAGTCTTGGACAAACCATGAAACTGCTCATTACTGGCGGTGCCGGCTTCATCGGCTCCAATCTCATCCATCACGTCATTGAGCGTCCGGAAGTCGAAAAACTTGTCAATCTGGATTGCCTGACTTACGCGGGGCATCTGGAGAATCTGAAAAAGGTGGCCAAGCATCCAAAATACGTTTTTGAAAAGGTGGATCTGCGGGACAAGGCCGCCGTGCTGGCGGTTGTCGAACAGCACGCCATTACGCACGTCATGCATCTCGCGGCGGAATCGCACGTGGACCGTTCCATCACCGGTCCGGGCGATTTCATCCACACGAATGTCGTCGGCACATTTAATTTGCTCGAAGCTTGCCGCGATTGTTGGTTGAGTCCAAAGTCTAACTCCGCTGTCGCGCGAGCGGGAGTCCACAGTCCACAGTCAGAAGTGCGTTTTCACCACGTTTCGACCGATGAAGTTTACGGTTCGCTCGGTGCCACCGGCTTTTTCACGGAGACGACGCCGTACGCGCCGAACTCGCCGTATTCCTCCAGCAAGGCATCGTCCGACATGCTTGTCCGCGCCTATCACCACACCTATGGTTTGCCGACGGTCATCACGAATTGCTCGAACAACTACGGGCCGTATCAATTTCCTGAAAAGCTCATCCCGGTGGTCATCCAAAGCATTTTGGCACGGAAGCCGGTGCCGGTTTATGGCGACGGCATGAACGTGCGCGACTGGCTTTACGTGCGCGACCATGACGAGGCGCTGTGGCTCGCGCTGACGCGCGGCAAACTGGGTGAAACCTACAACATCGGCGGCCACAACGAATGGGCGAACCTGCGCATCGTGCAATTGATTTGCGACACGATTGACGAGTTCGTTCCCAAACTCGGCGGCAACTCGCGCACGCTGATTGCTTTCGTCAAAGACCGTCCCGGCCACGACCGCCGTTACGCCATTGACGCATCGAAAATCCAGCGCGAACTCGGCTGGACGCCCGCGCACAAATTCGAGGACGGCATCCGGGAGACGGTGCGCTGGTATCTGGACAACCAGGCCTGGGTGAAGACCGTCTTGAAAAAGTCTGAGTTTTGAATGTATTGGGAGTGGCACAGGCCTCTGGCCTGTGTGTGGTTGGTTTCACAGGCGAGGACGCCTGTGCCACATTTCAGTTGGTATCTGGACAACCAGGCATTGGTGAAGGACGTGTTGAAAAAGTCTGCTTGAACGTCCAGACGCCCGGCATTTCCAAATGTCAGTTGAATCATGCCTCCGGCCGCCCTTTACGAAACGGCATTTTCAGGCGAGAATAAGCGCGTGAACATCCGCTTTTGCTTTGCGATGGGGTTGGCGCTTTTGTTTTTTTCTGCCGGCGAACTTTTCGCGGGCGGCAGCGGGTTGAATGTCGTCGTGGTGGTCAACCAGAACAGCACGAACTCGGTTCAACTCGGCAATTACTACTGCGAACGGCGTTGCGTGCCGCCGCAAAATCTTCTGCGCATCAACTGGACCGGGGGCAACACCACCTGGGCCCAATCGGATTTTGAAACGTATCTGCTCAATCCGCTGGTGGCCATGCTTTCGAGCCGCGGCCTCACCAACCAGGTGGATTATGTCGTCCTGTCCATGGATATTCCGTATCAGGTTACGGCCGCCGATGGCATCAACTCGACGACCGCCGCGTTGTTTTACGGTTTCAAGACGGACGATTGCACCAGTGATTGTCCGGAGGGAATTCCCGGCTGCAATTTGCCCGCCGCCAGTTCCAACTCCTATGCCTTCAGCGAGGGCATCTTTCGCCAGACACCACCAATTGCCGCCAGCAGCAACTCATGGCTCGTAACCATGATCACTTCCAGCAACCTGTGTCAGGCGCAGGCGATCATTGATCTCGGCGTGGCCAGCGACGGCGCATTTCCCACGCAAACGGTCTGGCTGGCCAAGACCAGCGACCTGGCCCGCAACGTCCGGTATCTGGAATTTGACGACGCGATTTTCGACGCGCGCGTGGCCGGCGATTTTTCCATCCTGCGGACCAATTCAGATGCGCCGTACGGTTTGACAAACCTGCTTGGCTATCAGACCGGTCTCATGCAGTTCAACATCGTGTCGAACGCGTTCGTGCCGGGTGCAATCGCCGACAGCCTCACGTCGTATGGGGGGTTGCTTTATGAAAGCAGCGGCGGTCAGACGACCTTGCTGGCCTTCATGAACGCCGGCGCGTGTGGCAGTTACGGCACGGTTACTGAACCGTGCAATTGGCCCCAGAAATTTCCGTCACCGCAGGATTATTTCTATCAGGCGCGCGGTTTCAGCCTGGCGGAATGTTATTACATGAGCCTAGCCAATCCGTATCAGGGATTGATTGTGGGCGAACCGCTGGCCGCGCCTTTTGCCCGGCCGCCCGTCGGCGCGTGGGTCAATTTGCCAGCCAACAGCGGGTTGAGCGGCATTACCAATCTTACGCTTCAATGCACCGCCAGCACGTCGAACCATCCCATCCAGCAGGTTGATTTGTTCCTCGACGGCACGTGGCTGCAAACCTTGACCAACATTCCGCCCGCCGCGGGCAACCAGCTTTACGTGGCCATCAATGGTGGCACCACAAACTACCTCGTTCCAAGCAACGCGACGATTGCCTCGATCGCGTCCGGACTGGCTGACGTTCTACAGTCGAAGGCACAAGCCGTTGCCTACGGCGACCGCATCGGTTTGCAATTCACCGACATCAACACGCCCGGGGCGCAAATTCCGGTAAGCGTCAGCACGGCCATCGGTTCGGCCTCCGGACTGACCACTTTTGTCGCTGCCAGCCGTACCAATTTTCTCGATAGCGTGGCCTATGGCTTCTGCAATTTTGTCATCACGAACGCTCCGCAGACAAATGATTACCTTCAAATCACCATCACCAAAACCAACGGTACGGAGGTGACCTTGAGCGTGACGAATCCGCCGGGGAACACCAGCACGCCGGGCCTGATTCAGTTGCTCATCAGCGCGATCAACACCAACGCCAGTTTGATGGCCGCCGACGGTTTGGTCGCTGAGGATTTTATTGACTATACGGTTTATCAAGATCCCCCCGTCAACGGCGGCGAGTTCAACCTGTACGCGCAAACCGCCGGGTGGCCGGCTTCGCAGATTCAGGTGGCCTTGAGCGGTTCGGCCGACCTGGTTATTTCTCCCACCGGCACCCAGGCGTTGGATCAAAACGTCAGTGACCTCCAGCCGCGCAACCATCTCTACCTCACGGCCGGTGTCACCAATCTTTCATTCACATTTCCTTTGGACACAACGGCGCTGTCTGATGGTTGCCATGAACTCACGGCGGTGGTCTATGAAGGCAGTCATGTGCGCACCCAGGCGCGGGTGACTCAAAACGTGCGTATCCAGAACGCGCCGCTCAGCGCCAGCTTCACCATGCTGGCCGGCGCTGCCAACACGGTGCTGCACTTCACGCTGTTGTTTTCAGTTGCCGCTAACACGAACACGATCTCCACCATCGAACTGTTCAGCACCGGCGGTTCGGTCGGCGTTGTTTCCAACCTCTCCTCCGCCACTTTCGCGGTGGCGGCGACGAATCTGGGGATTGGCTTGCATCCGTTCTACGCCGTGGTGACGCGCAGCGACGGCAAACAATACCGCACCGGGACGGAGTGGATTCGCATCGGTGGCTCGGAGCCGCCATTTGGGCTGACGCTGACCGCGCCGCCGCCCACCATCGGCTGGCCTGCCACGGCCGGGCGGCTTTACGAGGTCTTGAGTGCCACGAACGTCAATGACACATTCCAGTTGCGGGGCTCGGTCACGCCGTCGAATTCCCCCGGGCTTTGGATTGACAGCATCACGGGCGCGCCGCAACAATTTTATCGCGTCGTCGCGCCCTGATGAACGTTTAACCAGCCGCACGTTCTAAACGTTTGTGAAATCGCACAGCGGGCCATTAACCGCAAAATACTTGCGTCGGCGCGGTAGCGTCTTGGACTGCGGTGGCCCTCCACCGCTTTGGCGCTGCTGGCGTCTGCCCAAAGCGCCAGAGGGCTGGCGCAGTCCAAAACCTGGCGGCAGTTCGGACGATTTATGGACAGCGGTATGGATTCCTGGCGTGAGTTTTAAATTTCACAGGCGGGGATTTTTATGCCAGCTTTATAACCGGCCATGTTCAAAAAAATTGCAATTTGCGTTTTCCTAGCCGCGCTTTGCCTGTGTGCGCGCGCGGCAGACACCAACTCGCTCGTCTGGCACCGGGCGACCGACCGGGTGGACGCCGACGTGCGGGGCCTGGCGCTGTGGCCGTTGCTGGAAAAAATCGCCGTGGCGGCTGGCTGGCATATTTTTGTGGAACCGGACACCACCCACATGACTTCCGCAAAATTCAAGAACCTGCCGTCTGGCGACGCGCTGAAAATGTTGCTCGGCGACCTCAACTTCGCGCTCGTGCCGCGGACCAATGGCGTGCCGCAACTTTATGTTTTTCGCACCGAGATGAAAAATGCCACGCGGCCGGTGCTCGCGCCGAAAGCGGCGGCCAGGCACGTTCCCAATGAATTGCTCGTGAAACTCAAGCCGGGCACGGACGCCGACGCCCTGGCCAAACTGCTCGGCGCTAAAATCACCGGTCGGAACGACAAGCTCGGCCTCTACCGCCTGCTCTTCGACAATGCTTCCACCACGGACGCGGCGCTCGGACAGTTGAAAAGCAACTCCGACGTTCTCGCGGTGGACAACAATTATTATTTCGACCCGCCGCCGCCGATTCAGGCGCTCTCGTCCGCGCCGATTGCGCCGCTGTCCCTACAGCTCAACCCGCCGGGTGATTCCGGCAAGGTCATCGTTGGTTTGATTGACATGAATGTGCAATCGCTCGGAACCCAACTGGACAAATTTATTCTGCCGCAACTTGACGTGGCCGGGGACGTTTCCGCCAGCACCGACATCACGCACGGCACGGCCATGGCCTACAACATTCTGACGGCCATTGCGCAGGCATCGGGCGGCAGCAGTTCCGTGCAAATCCAGCCGGTGGACGTTTATGGCGGGAACCAAACCACCACCTCATGGAACGTTGCGCTAGGCATTCAAGCGGCCGTTGACCACGGCGCGAACATCCTGAATTTGAGTCTCGGCAGCGCTGGCGACAGTTCCGTTTTGGACGGCGTGGTCAGCCTGGCGCTGGCCGACAACATTGTGATGTTCGGCGCTGCGGGAAACACGCCGGTGGACGCGCCGACGTATCCGGGCGCGATTCCCGGAGTTCACGACGTGACCGCTTTGGGGATGCCCGGGCAGCTCGCCCCCTATGCGAATTTTTGGTCTGGGGATAACATGGCACTGCCCGGCACCGGCTACGTTTATTACGGAGGCACGCCATACGTCGTCCAAGGCACATCCACCGCCACGGCCTTCGCGTCCGGTATTTACGCTGGAATGTTCGGATCAACGACCATGAATCAGTCGCAGATTCTCGGAGCGATGCAAACGAAGTATCCCGTGCCGTAATAGTAAATTGGCGTCCGGCGTTTGGCGTCTTGGTTCTGGGGAAATCAATCTTGGTCATCCCCAAACCCGAAAGACTATAGCGGTTCATATTGTCATTGGTGCACAAAAGTTCCTGCGGAAATCTCGGGAACATTTCGTCCTCACGCAGAGCGCCAGCCGCCGTCGCGCCGAAGCGGCGCTATGGCGCGCCGCGAAGGCGGAAGGGCTGGCGCAGTCCAAGACGCTTCGCGTATTTCAGGAATCATCGTGTCGCGCACAGCGTTTTGGAGTGTCCACCCTCCGCAGT
>DLMG01000183.1 GCA_002479245.1 Verrucomicrobia subdivision 3 bacterium UBA7542
GCGCGCCAGCTTGCAGGCATCCTTCACGCCAGCCGACCGCTGCCGCCGTGGGTGAAAATATGGCGTGGCCTGCCCACCCGGATGCTCGCCCCCTCCACATACCCAGGGGGCTGCGCTTGAAAAAGCGGGATTGGCAGCGTAACCGTGCTTGGAACCGGCATACGCCAAGCGAAAGACTCCTTGAAAGCTTGCATAATTCCGTATAGCGGCTAATTTTGGTTGAGTGAGCAACGAGCAGAAAACGACACCAGTTCGAGTCTATGTCCCACCGCAAGTAGTGAAAGACTTCGCTGGCGTGCGTGGCCGTGTGCAAAGTGCAGTGGCGGCGTCACCCCAATTGGTCAACTTTTCGGCAGCATCGAAGCAAGTGCAGTCGTTCAAGCAGCCTCCCCCGAAGAAGTAACAAAAAATCAGATCGCCGCACTAAACCAGTGGGTTGCGTCATGCAGCCACGCGACTGAATCTGAAATTTCATTTCCAAAATTGGACGAAGGTTCAGAACATTTGGTTTTCTTGGATGCAGAAAATGCGACCGTTTTCAAAGCCACGCGGCAAACTTTGTTTGGTGAATCCTATTTTCTCGACGCGGCGGGCAAAATGAATCAGAAAAATTGTTCGCCACTGGAATATCTGATTCGGTTGCGACTCTGGAAAAAGCTGTTCCAATCCGCTCCGCGAGATTTGGGGATTACCGAGCATGGACAAATCATTTCGTCTCACAAATTCATCACCGGCAAAAAGCCCGCGCAAGAAACCGTGGATTCATTTTTAAGAGGTGCCGGGCTTTCAGCCGTCCGGCAAAAGTATTGGCTTTGGAAAAGAACGTATCAGGATTTTGAAATCTGGCTTGGCGACGCACGGGACGAAAATTTCGTCGAAACCGAAGCGGGTATTGTTCCGATTGATATTCGCCTTTGGTTTTCAGGCCGCACGCCTAGCGTAGAATCAACAGAATGGTAAGTTCAATTTGCGGCACGCGGGGGAAAATTGTTTCTGCTTTCGGTTTGTCCGCAAAATTCCCGCGCTTGTCCGCCCTTCGCCTTGTTGCTAACGTCGCGCGGATGCCAGAATTTCAAAACGTCCTCCGCGAGTTCGCGCAAGACATTAAGCGCAACTTTCGCTCACGCATTGCGGCGCAGCCGGAAGATCAACTCAAGCCGGGCGTGCAGCGCGTGCTTCAGGCGGCGGGTCGTAAGATTGAAACCCGAACCGAAGTGCGTGCAGACGTAGAGGGACGGCCTGACATTGGCGTAGCCTCAAATCGTTTGCTCTGCGGTTTCGTCGAATTGAAAGCTCCGGGCAAAGGCGCACGTCCGCAACGGTTCACCGGCGCGGACAAAAGGCAGTGGGAGAAATTCAAGGCGCTACCGAATCTTATTTACACGGACGGCAACGAGTGGGCGCTATACCGCAGCGGCAAACCCTGGCCCGAAGAGCAACCGGCAATTGTCCGATTCTCTGGCGACATCACGGCAAAAGGCGCGGATGCCATTTCAGATGTTGAAGCCGAAATACTTCACGAACTTTTAATCGCATTTTTTAACTGGCAGCCCATCGTTCCAACCCGCGCACCGCAGTTGGCCGAGATGCTCGCGCCGCTTTGCCGACTCGCCCGCGAAGATGTCCTTCGCGCCGTCAGCAACGAGCAATCCCACCTTGCCCAGCTCGCGGGTGAATGGCGCAATTATTTGTTTCCTGATGCCGACAACGCGAGATTTGCTGACGCCTACGCGCAAACGCTCACTTACGCGCTGCTGCTCGCCCGGTTCAATGGCGAAGCGCGACTCACAACGGACTCGGCGGCACGCTCACTCGACAGCGGACACGGCTTGCTGGCGCAAACCTTGCGGGTGCTTGCCCAGTCGGAAGCGCGGAACGAAATTGCGCTTGCAGTTGATTTGCTTGAACGTGTCATTGCGGCGGTTGACCCCGGCCGACTGACAGAACGCGGCGACCCGTGGCTTTATTTTTACGAAGATTTTCTCGCTGCCTATGATCCCAAACTCCGCAAAGACCAAGGCGCATACTACACGCCGCAACCAGTCATTGGCGTTCAAGTCAGGTTGACGGCGGAACTTCTCGAATCCAAATTCCACAAGCTTCGTTCGTTCGCCGATGATGGTGTGTTTTTACTCGACCCAGCCGCCGGCACTTGTGCTTATCCGCTGGCGGCGGCGGAATACGCGCTACGGCAGGCATCCGCGCGTTTTGGCGCTGGCATTATTCCCGGCGCGGCGACGAAATGCGCAGAAAACATCCATGCCTTCGAGAACATGGTCGGCCCGTATGCCGTGGCCCACTTGCGCCTCACGCAACTTATTGCCAGTCACGGCGGCACGCAGCCGGACGGCGGCATTCACGTTTATCTTACCGACACGTTGGAATCGCCGAATCAAGTGCCGCATGAAGTAAATTTGTTCGCCCGAAAGCTCACCGAAGAACATCGCCGCGCACAACGCATCAAAAAACATACCCGCGTGCTGGTCTGCATGGGCAATCCACCTTACGACCGCGAGCAAGCCGAGGTCGGCGAGCGTCCCGAACATTTGCGCAAAGGCGGCTGGGTTCGCCACGGCGACCCGCGCATCCCTTCACCGGATAATCCCAGCGACCACACCCGGCCAATTCTCCAAGATTTCATCGAACCGGCTTCCGCCGCCGGCGCAGGCGTTCACGTCAAGAATCTCTACAACGATTACGTTTATTTCTGGCGCTGGGCATTGTGGAAACTTTTTGAGAATCCCGAAGCCAGCGGACCGGGTATCATCACGTTTATCACGGCGGCGTCCTATTTGCGCGGGCCGGGCTTTGTAGGAATGCGGCGAAAAATGCGCGAAGCCTTTGACGAGCTTTGGATCATTGATTTGGAAGGTGACAATCTCGGCGCACGCAAAACCGAAAACGTGTTTGCCATCCAGACGCCGGTTGCCATCGCCATCGGCGTCCGTTATGACAGCCGACAGCCAGAAAACCCAGCCAGAGTCCGCTACGCTAAAATAACTGGCACATGCGAGGAAAAATACCGCAAGCTCGACACGATTCGCTCGTTTGCTGACCTTGAATGGCAGGATTGCCTCAACGGATGGTCTGACCCGTTTCTGCCGCGTGGACGTGGCAACTACTATAATTGGCCGTTGTTGACGGATTTGCTTCCGTGGCAACATTCCGGCGTTCAGTTCAAACGCACTTGGCCAATCGGGGAAACTTCAGAACTTTTGCGGCAACGATGGACAAAACTCTTGGTCGCACGAGCGGACGAACGGGGAGAATTGATGCGTGAAACATCTGCCCGGAAAGCGACTAACCAATATGAATCGTTTCTGCCGCATGGTGGAATCCTTTCGGCTATTGGTAGTTTGTCGGCCAATGTTCCGCCAATTGAACCAATACGTTACGGCTATCGGAGTTTTGATAGGCAGTGGTTGTTGCCCGATGCGAGACTTTGTGACCGACCGCGCCCGCCTTTTTGGCAAGCTCACAGTGACCAACAGGTTTATTTCACAGCGCTCATCGCCGGGGTGCTTGGCCTCGGCCCGGCAGCCACAATCAGTGCCAGCGTTCCCGACTTGCATTATTTTTGCGGACGCGGCGGCAAAGATGTGATTCCGCTTTGGCGTGATGCGGAAGCCAGCCAAGCCAACGTGACAGGCGGATTGCTTGACGTGTTGAATCCGCGCTTGGGCAACGTCACGCCGGAAGATTTCTTCGCGTATTGCTACGCGCTGCTGGCCACGCCTGATTACGTCCAAACTTATTCCGAAGAACTTACCGTGCCCGGCCCACGCATTCCCTTAACCAAAGACCGCACTTTATTCCATCAAGCGGCACAGCTTGGATGCAAACTGATTTGGCTGCACACCTACGGCGAACGCTTCGTGCCTGCCCGCCAACGTCCCGGCGAAGTCCCGCAAGGCAGCGCCCGTTCCCGGCGCGGCGTGCCTGACACGGCAGAGCGATACCCCGAAGACTTTTTTTACAATGAAGCGGCACAAGTTTTGCGCGTGGGCGAAGGTGAATTTGGGCCGGTGTCAAAAGCGGTCTGGGAATTTAGCGTTTCAGGTTTGCAAGTTGTCCGCTCATGGTTGAGCTACCGCATGAAAGGCGGCGCGGGGCGCTCATCCTCGCCGCTCGATGAAATCCGCCCGCAGCGGTGGACATCCGAAATGAGCCAGGAATTGCTGGAATTGCTTTGGGTTCTCGAAGCGACCGTCGCCATGTTCCCAGAGTTGAAGCAAACACTTGAAGCCGTGATCGCCGGGGAAACTTTCCGCGCCGACGAATTGCCGCAGCCGACAGTGGATGAACGCAAACCGCCGAGCGAAGAAGAACCGCCAGAACATGAGCAGCAAGACCTTATTCGAGCATGATTTCCAGATTGATAGTGGCATTCGCCCCGCTGTTGCCCACCACAAAACCCAAATGCGTTCGCCGCACCTGAATGAATCCCGGTCGCGGCGGGATGGTCCAGCCCGGCCCGGGGACAAGTCGGAAATCGCGTTGCAGGCGGAAATCATGCAAAACCGCCAGCTTCAATTCAAAAATCGCTTTTAGGTGGCTTCGCCGCGCTGCTGCTGAAATTTGTGCTCCGCTTCTGGACGCCGCGCTTTCGCGCAAATCCACGACTCCCTTGCAGTCTGACCGTTCCCAGGGACCATTGACGCATTGACGTGCAGTTCAGAGCCAAAACCGGGCAGCAGAGGAGAGTTTTGCCGCCTTGCCAGCCGCGCCACGCCGCCCGCCAGAGCGCCCGCCCCGCTTCGCTGCGTCACCCAGGACGCGCTACAGCACCCACTTTGGCCGCCCAGGACGCGCTTTGATCGCCGGTGAACGGATATTCCCCCCGCAGGCCGCGCCGGAGGCGCTGAAAATGACGTTGCCGGCAGACTCCGCGCCGCCTACACTTTCGAGAGATGAACACCACGACCCACCACCGCGCTACGTTGCCCGCCTGTGCTTCGCTGCGCTATGCAGGACGCGCTTTGATTGCCCGCAGGATACAATTTACCGCAAGGAAGGCGGCCACGCTACACGGCGCAACCGTGAGTGCAAAAACTCACCGTCTTTTTTTCTATCCGTTTCTATCATTATTTTGTGGTTTCGGCGCATCTTGTTGCATCTTGTGTAAAAGTGAGAAAACGCTTGATACCATTGATTCTAAAGGATGTTCAATGCTTTCAATGGTTTGCTGAAAAGCATCAAAGTGAGTTCGAATCTCACCGCCCCGACCATTTCATTCCTCCGTCAGTTGTGGCGTCAATGTGAGGTTCAGGCTGCCGAAGTCCACTTCAAACTGCCGGTCGGGCTGGATGACAACCTTCATGACAAGGCCGTCCGCAATTAATTATTCGCGGTCAAACACCAGCGTGGTTTTGTCGTCCTTGATGGTCAGTCGCGTGTCGTCGATCTGGGCGGGCATGGATTGTTTTTTGCCGCTGCTGCTGAGCGACAATTGGTAATCAGCCCCGTCACCCTTCCATTTCCCCTGCCATGTGGCGGTTTCGGTGGTCGGCGGCTTGCCAGACTGTATTGTCATATGAGGCAGATTTTTCAGGAACGCCTGGCCATCGGCGCCGGCGACGAATGCGGTCTTGGCATACGACTGCGTTACCCATGCGCGCAGCATCCGCATTTCGCGCGACGAAATGACCGGTCGCGTCTCCAGCAGCCGGCTCGTGGTCGCGGCGATGTTGAAACCCCAACGGCCGATGATTTTTTCCGGACCATATTTCGCCGACTGACCGGTTTGCAGATAGGCGCACAGGTCATCAAAATTGTCCTGGACAATGCCCCAGACCAGGTCGGCCGTCTCCCGGTTTTTCCACATTGATTTGAACTGGTCGTTGTCGAGCAATTGCCGGATGGGCGCGTGTTGCTTCCACGCATTTTGAAACTCGG
>DLMG01000269.1 GCA_002479245.1 Verrucomicrobia subdivision 3 bacterium UBA7542
GCAACTACATCGTTCCGGATAAGACGGCCTGGCACTTGTCGCGGCGTCAGATTGGTAGATTTTCAAAGTCTCGTGACGGCCATTGAAGAATTTGACAGCATCGAAGAACAAGAAAACCAGCAGCATTGAAAGTTGCGTTTTTACGGGCCTGGAGTTTTTTTTGAACTGTCCTTCGCGTTTCGCCAATGGGCGGCCAAAATGCAAGACTGGCAATGTGAATCCGAAGGGGCGCCGGGGCGTATGTTTTTTCAGCGCGGCGAACCCTCCACCGTGCCATCGCCGTGCGCCGTAAATGACTTGTGGCGGGCGTTTGACTGGTTACTCTTTTGTGCTTGACAATCGAACCGGCGTGTCAAAAATTTAAGTTGAGTTCAAAACACTTTTACCGAAAGGCATTGCTTATGAAAAAATTGTTTTTTTCGCGTGTGCTGGCCGGCGGTGGTTTGCTGGCCGCGCTGACTGCGGGTTTGGTTCCGGTTGCCCGGGGGCAAGCAGATCCGATTTTTGATCCCATTTTGGGGCCGCCTGTGCGCATCGTCAGCCCCGCGAACCATGAGGTGTTTTACGCGCCGGTGGACATTCCAGTTCTTGCCTACACCCGCTCGGAAGCGGTCTTCACCAACGTGGAATTTTACGCCAACGGAATTGACTTGGGTCCCGGCGTCAAGCTTTCCACGGCCATCGGCCCGGTCTTTCCCACGCTGGCGTCGCCCAGTGTCATGGGGCCGGATGTCTTGGGCCGGCTAGGCGCGTTGTGGGGCTTGGTCTGGTCGAACCCGCTGCCGGGCAGCTTTGCCTTGACTGCTGTGGCCAGCGGCCACGAAGTGGTTGAACCCCTTGAACCCCTCTTGGGGCTGAGCCGCACTTCCGCGCCGGTCAACATCACGATTTTGCCTCCCGTCAACGGCACGAATTTGCCCGACGTGGTGAACATCGTGGCCACCGACCCCATTGCCATCGCCGGCACGAACAGCTCCTGGGTTTGGCCGGGCGAGACCGCCGCAGTGCCATCGTGGACCAACTGGCCGCCGCTTCAGTGGGCCTGCTTCACCAATTGGGGTCCCAAAGCTGCGCTCTTTACCGTGCGCCGGTTCGGCGACGCTTCCTCGCCGTTGACCGTGTATTACAGCATTGGCGGCACCGCCAGCAACGGCGTGGATTATGTCGCGTTGCCCGGTGATGTGACCATCCCGGCCAGCGGCGTGGTGGGGCTGATTCCCATCGTGCCTATTGACCACGGCGCAAGCCAGCCCGTCAAAACCGTCATCCTGACCCTGACCGGGCCGCCGGGCTTGTCGCCGCTGGATTATATCATCGGTGTCCCGTTCCGAGCGGAGGCCCTCATTTTCTACCGCTGGCCGCGTCTGCCGCTGCCGTTGCCGCTGGCCGTCTTGCCGGCTGCTGACAGTGTTTTGCCCGACGGCGCGTTCCATTTCAACGCCAGCGGCCCGGACGGCGCGTGGGTCGCCATTCAAAATTCAACCGACCTCGCCAACTGGTCGTCCGTGGGCACCAATCAGGTCATTCAAGGCTCGCTTGATTTCATAGACCCGAACGCGCCGGCCAATGCGGCGGGATTTTATCGCTTTGTGCCGCTGAACAATGCATCTTCGCCGTAGCGTCGTTGTTTGGTTGGTGTAGGCCAGTGTTCGCAGTTGGGTGGGGCGAACGTCCTCGCGAGCCGTTCCACCTGTCGTTTGAATCTCAATACAAGCTTACACTGGTGCCCGACCGTTGATGTGCGCGGCCAGCCAAACAAATCTGCATTAAAAAGGAGTAACGGATGAAGCTTCAGCATTGAAATGTGCGACATGGGGGAACAACGGCATGAATTATGGTTGAAATACCGTATGCGTCTGACCGGCCACGTCTAGTTTTCGGTGCTGGGTTATGAAATCATGGCGACATGGTTTCATCCCATAACGGTTTGGTTCGTCGGCGATTGACTGCGGCGAAACGCCAGCAACTGCTGGCGCGTTATCACCAAAGTCAATTAACACTTAAGCAATTTGCCACCCGGCACGGCGTTGGCCTGTCCACACTCAGCAAATGGTTGCGGCTGGAACGTGAGGCCGTGCCAGCGAAGGTAAAATTTCAAGAAGTGCGGATGCCAAACCCAGCCTCGCGCTGTCCGGTTGAAATCGTCAGTCCGCAAGGTTGGATTGTGCGGCTGCAAAATGGGTCGGATGTTCAGATGTTGCCGTCACTGTTGCAGGCGCTGCCATGCTGAACGTGTCGGGCACGACGCGGGTGCTGGTCGCCACCACCCCGGTGGATTTGCGCAGCAGTTTTAATCGGCTTTACAGCATCGTCGTGGAGCAACTCAAAGGCGATCCGTTGTCCGGGCACTTGTTCGTGTTCACCAATGGGCGACGGAACCGGATCAAGGTGCTTTACTGGGACGGGGATGGTTTATGGGTTTGTGCCAAACGATTAGAACAGGGGCGTTTCACCTGGGCCAGGGCCCAAGCGAAGGAGAAACTGCTCGCTCAGGCGGCTTGAGATTTTTGGTTTTTCAAGCAAAATCAAAACTCCGCTCCACCTTTACCAACTGCTTGTCAAAGCGTGGCCGTGAGTTGGATTCTGTCAAGGCACGGAGATGCGGTAAAATCGCTGAGACGCCTCGCTCGTCGTGTCGAGCGCCTCGAACAAGCCGTTGGGGCCGGTCGCATTCGTCTGCACCGCGGACCAAGTCGTCAGGTTTGAAGAGGACTGGAGAAGATAAGGCGTCAGCGGGAAGCCGTTGCCCTGGACAGCCCAGTTGCTGTTCGCGCCGGTGAGCGAGGTGATAGTGAAATTGCTCGGGTAATACTCCAATGCGCCGACGTCCGCAGCCTTGCCGTAGGGACGTGTGAAACCTCGCTGATCCGTTGGAGGATAGTAACCGTTGGTAATGGCGTCGATGCAAGGACTGCCGGGCAGTGGAGAACACGTCATGCTCGGGCCACCATTGTTCGCCAGCGGGCCAATCAGCGTGCTTACAGAGGCATAAACGGGTCAGTCCTCACTATT
>DLMG01000152.1 GCA_002479245.1 Verrucomicrobia subdivision 3 bacterium UBA7542
TTGCGCCAGCTCGGCTACGAAATCGAGGCCGGTCCGCATTTTGGCTACCGGCTCGTCAGCGCGCCGGATGTGTTGCACGCCGACGATTTGCTCGCGCGCCTCGGCAAAACGAAGGTCATCGGCCGCGACATCCGCGTGTTCGAGCAAACGACCTCGACGAACGACGTGATCGAAAAACTCGCCCGCGACGGCGTCAAGGAGGGCGCGGTGGTTTTTGCCGAGTCGCAGACGAAGGGCCGGGGACGGCTCGGCCGCAAATGGATTTCGCCCGAACGGAAAGGGCTTTGGTTTTCCGTTTTGCTGCGACCGGATTTGCGCCCGCAGGAAGCGACGCAATTGACGGTCGCTTCCGCAACGGCCCTGCGCCGCGCGATTCAATCCGAAACCGGTTTGCATCCCGAAATCAAATGGCCGAACGATATTTTAATTGGCGGGAAAAAAGTCGCGGGCATATTGACCGAGTTGAACGCGGAATTGGACCGGGTTCGGCACGTCATCCTGGGCATCGGCGTGGACGTAAATCTGGGCGCGAACGAGTTTCCGCCGGAGTTGCGCCGGCTGGCGACTTCGCTCAAAATTGAATCCGGCAAAACGATTTCGCGCCCGGGGCTGGCGACGGCGATTTTGCGCGAACTCGATGGCGATTACGCGCGGATTTGCGGCGGCGGCTTCGCGGAGGTGGCGGACGAATGGGAAGCGCATTGCCAGACGATTGGCTGCAACGTGACGATTCAAACCGGCGAGCGCAGGATTCGCGGCTGCGCCGAGTCATTGGATGACGACGGCGCGTTGCTGCTGCGCACCGAGCACGGGCATCTGGAGCGTGTCATGGGCGGCGATGTGACGCTTGAAAAATGAACGGAGTGATGGAGTGGTGGAACTCTGGGATGCTGAAAAAGATTTCCAACCCTCCAACACTCCATTACTCCATTACTCCATGCTTTTGCTTTTCGACATCGGCAACACGAACACGCACGCCGGTCTGGCGAACGACCGGCGGGTTGTGAAGCAGACCAACATTCCCACGGCGGGCTGGGTCAACGGCACGGCGGCGAAGCTGATGCGAAAATTCGTTGGCCGCGCCCCGCTCGACGGCGTGGCGCTTTGCAGCGTCGTCCCGCGCGCGACGCCGTTCGTTCACCAAACGGCGCGCGCCCTTTGGAAATTGGGCGTGTTTGAACTCACGCCGAAAACCTTGCAGGTCGTGGGAATTGATTATCCGAAACCGGACACCATCGGTCCGGATCGCCTGGCCAATGCGGTGGCCGCGCGGCACCGGTTTGGCGCGCCGGTGGTGGTGCTGGATTTCGGCACGGCGGTCACGCTCGATGTGGTTAATCGCGCCGGCAATTACGCGGGCGGCATCATCGCGCCGGGGCTGGCGGCGATGACGGATTATTTGCACGAGAAAACGGCCTTGCTGCCGCGCATCAAAATCCGCGAAATCAAAACGAGCATCGGCAAAAGCACCGAGGAAGCGATGCTGGTCGGCGCGGTGCATGGCTATCGCGGGCTGATTCGTGAATTGATCGGCGAACTGAAGCGCGGGTTGAAAACAAAACATCTGCCGGTTGTCGCCACCGGCGGTTACGCGAAGCTGATGGCGTCCAAACTGCCGGAGATTTCAGCCGTGGAACCGAATCTGACGTTGGAAGGTTTGCGATTGACGTGGGAAGCGGATGGGGCGCCGGGTTATGTGAATCACCTTTTGTATCGCCGCCGGAAAGCAAACAGGAACGGCCGGTCAACATGACAATATCAAGAACCGTTTATGTTCCCCTGCTTCGTCGGCGCTTGACTTCCGATGGCTGTGACTCAGTTGCCAACCCAAGCCGCGACACTTCCGCACATGTGGTGATAGTTCTTCTTCAGCCGTTCTGCTCTCCCGTGTGTCGAGAGAGCAGAACAGTGTTTGTCTAAAAAACCATCGGTTCATCGCCACCCTATTTGTCGCAGTCAAACGGTGGCGTCAACCCGGTGTAGTCCCCGACCACTTTCGCATCGTAGGGTGAATAAAGCCCGTTCTGCGTGGTGTGGAGATCGTAGCCAGCGTTGTTCCCAAACGGGAACGGGTTCACCGGCCCACCCGCTAGCGGAAGTCCGTAACTGGCAACGATTTCCCCGGCCATGTTGACGCGGATGATGCGGTTGTTGAACTGGTCACTGATCAACGTGTCGCCGTTTTTGAGCCGGATTGCCCGGGTCGGCAGGGGTGCCGGAACGCTCAACGGGTCGGTATCCGTGACGTATTGCCAGACCACGACGTCGTTGGTATCAACCTCGACGGCGCGGGAGTTGCCGGCATCGGTCAGCAGCGTATCCCCGTTTTTGAGGCGGCTGGCGAACGCGACGATATTAACCGTGTCGCCGGCGGTGAACGTCCTGACAATTTGATCGCCGCGCGTGACCTCGATCGCACGGTTGTTGCCCTGGTCGGCGATCAGGATGTGGCCGTTTTCGAGCAGTTCGGCGGAGTTCGGGCCATTGAGCTGGTCCGCGTCGTTGGTGTTGGAACCCGGGTACTGCCAGACGATTTGTTTCTTGAGGTTCACCTCGATGATCCGGTTGTTGGCCTGGTCGGTAATGAGGACGTGGGCGTCCGGGAGCCACGTGCATTGCACCGGTGTATTCAACAGGTTGGAACCCAAACCGGTTTGCCCGAACTGGCCATACTGCCAGACGATTTTGCCTTTGGGATCCACCAGAACGACACGGTTGTCCGGAGCGCCGTCGGGGGCCTGTGGAATCACGCCGGCGGGTGTGCCGGTGCCGGCCATCAGGGTGAATTCCCCGACGCGCTGGGCGTCGTTGACGCCGATGATGGACTGGTCCGAAAAGTCGTTCGGCCCGAGCCCGAATGACCAAATGATATTGCCAGCGGTATCAGTCTCGATGACGCGGTTGTTAAACTGGTCGGCAATCAGGATGTTTCCGGGCTGGTTGAAGTGGCGGCTCAGCTTCATGCCGTCAGCCGAAGCCGTGCCGACCAGTGCCAGAACGCTGATGGCGGTGAGAGCAGCGCGGAACGAAAACCTGGCCGACCCTTTAAGGTGTGATTTAATCATAACATGTTCTCCTTTTGTTTTTGTTTGAACCAGACTTGTTTTACGAAAGGTGAGAGGATTGTCCGCTAAAAAAGTTCCCGGAAAAATTTGTTACAAATCCGTTGCCATCCAACCCTTCCGGCACGACTGCGCCCTGACGCCGCTGGGGCCGGACTCGCCCATGGTTAAACCGTGCGGGAACTTTATCGGAAAGAACCTTGCAGTCGTGAGGATTTGCTAAAGCAATGCATTGTTATGGCCATTTGTAATTGAGGGTGGCGAAAATTCCGTTTGCGGTGAAATTATTCACGTTGTCGTTGCTCGGCTGTGAATATTGGGAAAATCTGTAGCGCAAGGCGCCGGAAAGCCGGTTGCTGAACTGGCGGGTCAGGCCGACGAGCAGGTCGTGGTGGGTGAAATTGATGCCGAGCGGCAATCCCACGGTGTTGTTTTGTCCGTAACCGGCCTGCGAATAGGCGTAGGTGGTGTCCAGATGAGTTTTGGCATTCAACGCATAGCCGGCGCTGGCGCCGACGGTGTAGGTGTCTCCCCGATACGGCACCACGGCGGAATTCTGGTCGGCAGCGGTGGTGGTGCGGGAATAGCCGTAAGTGAACGAGCACGAACAGTAAAATCGTTGTCCCGGGGTAAAGGTGAGGTTCAACCCAAAATTATTGGCCATGGTGCTGCCGTCCGAAATGGTTCCGCCGGGAGAAATCCCGAAGGGAACCGGCTCGGTGGTCGAGGAAAAATCCGATTCGACCCATTGCCAGGTCAGCCGGGCGTTCAGCCAATAGACGGGACGCAGCACGAGCCGCCCTTCGATTTCGTCCGTGGTGATGTCCCGATGGGTGATGAAGGCGGGATAACCGATACCGCCAAAGGGGGAGGTGTCCACCAGATGGTTGTAGCCGGTATTGCTGTCATCGTACCGGTAATGTCCGCCCCATTCAATCCAGGGCCGGGGCGATGAGGTGAAACCCGCGCGGGTGTCGTAAAAATAATTCATCGCGTCGGTCTGTTGCTGAAAGTCGTACGGCGACACGCCGCCGGTGTTTTGATCGGACGATTGGCCGACACTTTCCTGGCGCATTCGTCCCTCGGCAAACAGCACCGTCCGCGGCAGGCGGTTGAACCGGATGTCGAGATTTTCCGAGCTGGTGGTCCGGTCCAGGTTCGCGTTTTCGGTGCCGGGAACTTGAGTATAGCCGGGCACGGTTGAATCGTAAAAAGCCAGGTTTACGTTGCCGAAACCGTTTTCATGAGTCCATTCGCCTTGGGCGGAGACGGAAACGCTCAATCCCCTTGCGGGCAGAAACAGGCTGGACCCGCTGACAATATACGAGTTGCGTTGCAGCGTGATGCCCTGCGCCTGCCAGGCGGAGCCCGAGGCCGCCGTCCCGGATCCATCCGTGGTATTTTCGTTGAAGGACGACGTGCCGTTGTAAACGGAAACCAGGCTGCCGAGGGAAGCCGACCACCAATCAAAGATTTGTTTTTGAACCCGGAAGGTATTCGCGCCTTGCGAGTACTGGACGCCCTGGTTCACGCGTTGAATCAGGTCCGGGTTGGGGCCGGCGGAGTAACCGATCACGTCGTTCCGCTGGTCGGTGAGTTTATAAAACTCGGCGCGAACCCGGTCTTCAATGCGCCAGTCGTCCCACTCGCGGGTGAGATCCACTTTGAAGATGTGGGTGTGTTCGTCCACGTTCTCAATATTGGGGTAGATGTTTTTGGGCAAGCCATTCTGATTGACCGTTCCCCAGACCAGCGTGGATTTCTCACCCTGCCGAAACTGGTATTCATAACCGAAGACCAATTGCGGCGAATCGGGCAGTGTCAGCCCGAAATCAATCCAGGCGCGGCCGATGTCGAGATGCGGGTTCTGGTCCAGGGAAAAGCTGGACGGCGTGAACAGTGGGTAATATCCGCCGGTGTCGTCGTAATACCGCCGCCATTCCTCAAAGCCGGAATGCACGAAGCCGGAATCCTTTTTGTCCAGCGCCACCGTCACTTTGAAATCGTGCTCCGGCACCAGAGCATGGCCTTCGATGGTGAGTTTCTCGTCCGGGGCAATTTGTTCGCTGTACGAAAAATGGTTTGCACCGCCGCTCCAACCCTCCTGAACACCCTCCAATTCGCGGAATTTTTTGTTGTCTCCCGACACCCCAATCCAGCCCGAGACCGGCTCGATGGAAAAAGCAACCGGCGCCGGCGCGGAATTCGTTCCCCAGTCCGCGCCCTGGTCAATCCAGGTCCGCAACGTGCCGACCTGCGCGGGCGTGAGCGGCGGCCCATGGTCGGGCGGCGGCATCCGGATGTCCTTGTCCAGCCCGGCTACGTAGGCGATCAACTTGCTCTGGTCGCTCCGGCCGGGAACGATGTCGTTCTGGTTGTTATCGCCGCCCTTGAGAGCGTCGGCGCGGTTGTCGAGGTGGAAACCGCTCTTCGGCTTTTCCGGGCTGTGACAACGAAAGCAATTTTGCTCGAAGATGGGTCGCACGTCGCGGTCAAAAAGGATTGAACTCCGGTCGGATGCGGGGCTGACGGAATTGGTTTCGGCGGCGGAAGCGGCAGACGTGGCCGCCAAAGCAAATACCGCAACGAAACTTTTCCCGCAAATTCGCCTGTTGGTTCCCGGATTCACATTGGTTTTAAACGGGTGCTTTAATACAGGAAAATCGGATTGATATCGGAACCGTGCATGGCCGTGTGGCAACCGGAAGCCCAGCAGGTGCCCATTTGCAGGTAGGAGGAATGCGGAGATTTGCCGATGAAAATTTCACCGCGCGGCACCCCGGGACCCTGCACCTGCGAGTGGCAGCGAAAGCAAAGGTTGTTGTCGGCCTGGTTAAGCATCATGCGATTGATCGAGCCGTGCGGATTGTGGCAGGCCGTGCAACCTTCGCGCAGGGCCGGGTGCTCGAAGACAAACGGCCGCGTCTGTTCGCGGTGGCATTGGGCGCAGGTTTCGTTGAGCTGCGCCATGGCCAGACCGCCCTCCGGTTTGAGGATGTCTTCGCCGTGCGGGTCGTGGCATTGGACACAGTTCATGTGGCCTTCCACGACGGGATGATGAACGGGCAATTGAAATTCCGCGTGCGTCGCGAGGTGGCAGCGGAAGCAGGCTTCCGGCGTCTGGCCCGGGTTGATGATGAATTTGCCAATGCCGCCGCCGGCCTCAACGTGTTTACTGCCCGGACCGTGGCAGGATTCACAGCCGGTGCCGTCCTTCAGGCCGGCGTTTTCCAGGTACAGATGGGCGTGCGGGCTGGCTTCGAATTTGCGAACAATGTTGGTATGGCACTCGAAGCAGACATGGTTGCCCACGTTGTGCGCGCCGGGAATTTCAAGTGGCGCAACCACCGCCACCGGCATGGTGGAGCACGAGTTTAAAAAAAACACCACGCCGCCGGCGACGCTCAAAGCCATCACTGCGATCCATGTTCGTTTCCGTTTCAATGATTTTGATTGCCGGTGGCATCCGGCGCGTTGGTTGCGGCGGCGGCCTTGATGATTTCGGCGACAATCTGGTCGGAAAGGTCTCCGCTTGTTGGAAAAACCATCTGCAAATGGCCGGCGGCGTCGATGATGAGCGTGCGGAAATCGTGATTGAAGGTGCCGGCATCGTATTGATAGGTGACGTTGGCCTGCCGGGCGAGTTCACCGATCTTGTCCGCCGGACCGGTGAGAAAGCTCCAATGTTTCGGATCGTATTGATAACTGTTTCCATACGCCTTCAGCATCGGCGGCGAATCAAATTCCGTGTCGAAGGAGACGGAAAGCAGATGCCAGTTGGCGGGAGCGCCGGGCAGGGATTCGAGTTTTTGCTGCGCTTCCTGGAAATTTTTCGACAGCCGCGGGCAATAATCGGGCAGCGGGCAGCGGGTGTAAAAAAATGTGATGGCCAGCGCCTGCCCGCGAAAATCGTTCAGGCTCACCGCCTGGCCCAGTTCATTGGTAAACTTGTAATCCAGCAACGGATGATTCGGCCGGACGATTGGTGAATTGGCCATGATTGGAATGGGCGGCAACGAAACCGTTCCAATTTTGCTGATGCGATCCACCCAGCTTTCCGTTTCAGTGACGTGAAGCTGGAACGAAATTTCATCGCCCCGCTGCCAACCAGCCAGTTCTTTTGAGTCTTTCACCTTGAACGGCATGGTCATGGCAGCCATGTAATTGGAAATGGCTTCGTGCCGGATGACCACCGTCCGGTCGGCCGGCTTGAGCTCCTGCACCACTCCCTTGGCGATGAACATCCGCGCGTTGGTCGCCTCCCCGTTCGGGGATGAAAGGGAGCCGGCGGATTTTGCACCGCATGCAATCAGCATCAACAAAGTGAACGGCAATATGCTGATAAATGGCGCCCACAGCCTCATATTTTATGGTCATGATTGTTTCTTTCTGCCCCGCACTTCCAGCATTTTTTATGATAAATCATGGATTCGGCAGACGTCCGACCCGATAAAATTCCGGGTTGAATGTCGCGTTCAGGTCCGTGAAGTCGATCGAGCTGCTGGCCGCCGCATTGGTGACGAGGGTGGTCCAATTGGGCGAAACCAGATTGGTGGAACTTTGGACGATGTAATTCAGTCCGGCATTAGCCGTGTAACTGAACCTGAATTTCCCGGGCGGCACCGTCTGCGGCGCACTGAGCAGCACCGACACCGGATCGACGACACTGATCGCGACCTGGTTGGTGGCGGTGGCGCCGCTGTTATCCGAGGCGATGGCGAAAAGGGTATAGCCGCCCGCAGCCAGGCTGTTGGCGACAGCGGAGAAGGGGACTGCGTTGTCATTGGCCAAAACCGTCGGACCGACAAGGAATTGCACATTGGTTACCGTGCCGTCACTGTCTGAGGCCGAGGCTTGAATGGTCACGTTGGCCGGCGCGGCGAAAACCATACCGGGCGCGGGATTGGTGATGGTGACAGTGGGCGGCAGATTGGCCGTCGCGACAAGCACGGAGCCGGTCATCCCAAAGGCAACATGCACCATACAATAATACACAAAATTGCCGGCGGAAGGGAATGAGTTGGTAAATTTGGAGTTGATGGGGAGTATGGTCGAATTCCACAATCCACTCGCTACCCCATTCGTGCCGCTGGTGGAAGAGTGATTACCGACAGCCCAAGTCCATATCACCTGATCGCCTGCGTTAATGGTGACATTGGCGGGCGAGAAGCGGTCGGTTGGGCTCCCCACCGTCACATTGGTGCTGGCGGCGAAACTGGATAGCGGGCTGTTGAAAACCGCAACCGCCGCGCTTACGAGCGCCATTTTGAATAGATAACGTATTACTTTCATAATGTTTCATCGAGTTAATTGGTGCCTATCACCTGACCGAAGCACGATGGATTGGAGCCAACTGTGACGGCCAAAGACGTTTTGAGTAAAAAATTTCACTCCCATTAACAGGTGAGATGGACAAAGATGTCATTTGTTCCCGCAAATTTCCGGGAACAAATGACGGAGCATGGACTCTTAATTTCAATGTTGCGATATGGCTGAAAGCCTGGATTTTGAGCGGTTGGTGGCTTGTTATTACGGGCCGCTGTACCAATTTGCCTTCAGCCTCGCACGTGACGAATCGGACGCCTGTGACCTCACACAACAAACTTTTTGCATTTGGGCGGCCAAAGGCCACCAGTTGCGCGATGCCTCCAAAGTGAAAACCTGGCTGTTCACCACCCTGCACCGCGAGTTCCTCGGCGCGCGGCGAAAGCAAACACGCTTTCCACACATCGATTTGGAGTACGCGGCGGCGGAACTTCCCGTCGTGTCGCCGCCAACCATCAACCGCCTTGACGCCGGACAGGCGCTTGATGCCCTGGCGCACCTGGATGAGATTTATCAGGCGCCCGTCGCGTTGTTTTACCTGCAGGATTGTTCCTACAATGAGATTGCCGAAATTCTCGACGTGCCGCTGGGCACCGTCAAATCGCGCCTTACCCGCGGTCTCGGACGGCTGCACCAACTGCTGGCGGACACCCCCACCAACATACAACCCCAGCCACCAAACTTGTGAATCGCGACGAAGCCAAAACCATTTTGCTGCTCTACCGGCCCGGCACGGCGGACGCCAATGATCCACAAATCGCCGGGGCGCTCGAGTTGGCCAAGCAGGACCCGGAATTGACACGCTGGCTGGTGGAGCATTGCGCGCGGCAGGAAGCGGTGCGCGCCGGATTCCGGAAAATCACCGCGCCCGCAGGATTGAAGGAGCAAATCATTTCCGAACAGGCGGCACAGGAAAAAATTACTACCTGGCGGCGGAACGCAATTCTCGCGGCGGCGGCGGCCGTTGTGGCGCTGGTTGTCCTGACACCGCTCTGGTTCCAGCACCGTGGAAATGAAGAGACCTTCGCCATTTACCGAAGCCGGATGGCGGGCGTGGCGTTGCGCGGACCTTACCGCATGGATCTGGCCACGAACAATCCGGCGCAGGTCCGCGCCTACCTCGCGCAAAATCACGCGCCATCGGATTACGTTTTGCCCGCGCCTTTGGAAAAAACCGCCGTGACCGGTTGTGCGATTGAAGGCTGGCAGGGCGCAAAGGTTTCGATGATTTGTTTTCGCACCGGCAAGCCGCTGCCGTCGGGACAGCAAAGCGATCTTTGGCTGTTCGTCATTGACCGTTCCACGGTGAAGAATGCGCCGCCGATGGATTCGCGCCGGTTTGTCCAGGTCAACAAACTCATGACCGTGACCTGGACTCAGGGAGACAAGTTGTACGTGTTGGGGATGGAAGGAGACGAACAAACCCTGCGGCAATATTTGTGAGCACGGCCGGTCGTCAGTTGTGATCCACGCTCATGTGATCGAGCACCCACTCCAGGTCGTTCTTCCCGTTGGAAGGAACGGGAATGGGGAGATTCGCGCCGTCCGGCAGCGGCGGACGGGAGGTGGTGGACTGCGTCCAGCGATGCAGCGAGCTGTGTCCATCGGCAAACGAAAACGCCGTTGCGCCGTTGTGATACGTGGCGGGCAGGTCGTGCCACTCCGGATAATAGTCGCGTTCGAGAAAATAGCCGTCGTTGATGCTGTCCGGATGTTCGTCGAGAAACACAAAAATTTCGGTGGGCTGCGGAATTTGCGTGATTTTAAAAAATTGCACGTAATCGGGATTGTTGATGTTGAAACCGTTGGTGGAAAAGTCGCCGGCGTTGCCAACCATCGCGTTCATCGAATAACTGCGGATGCGCCGGTCCCATCCAGCGGCGCTTTGGGCGGCGCTGACAACGTGGTCGGAGGGACAGCGGTAAATGGCCGTCGCCTGGCTGACAAAAGGGCCGAGACTAGCCCCGGTGAGGGTGGCGAAGTTGGTGTTGTCCGAATCCAACGCCCAAGTCATGACGTTATTGACCCAGTTCAGCGGGGTGCGAAATGACGACCCGGCCATGCCGATGTTGTAGGGCAGCCGGTTTTCGAAATCGTTCGCGTACATTTGCCAGGCCAGATCAAGCTGCCTGGTGTTATTGAGGCAAAGGATGCCTTGCGCCCGCTCTTTGGCGCGTGACAATGCCGGCAATAAAATCGCCGCCAGTATCCCAATGATGGCAATCACCACGAGCAGTTCGATCAGGGTAAAGCCTCTCCCTCTCGCTCCGATTGCAAGCGCTGAAGTTCGGGAAACGGGCAAAATGCTCATGGCACAAATCCGCTGTATCTTCCTTTCGAATGTCTAATGTAAATAATTACAACCTCTTTTCAACCATGTCAAAGTCCAAAATGCTTGAATTCAGGCGTCGCCGGGAATTCCGCCATTGCCCCGACGCCACGCTTTCCGCAAAATCCCGCGCCTATGGCAAGCAGCCGCCGACAATATCCGTTTCATCTGATCGAACCGAAATGGCAGCAATTTTGGGACGAACAACAGACCTTTCGCGCCTTCAATCCGGGCGATGCCCTTCCGGACGGGCATCCCTTTGCCCAACGCCATCAGCTTTCCGGCAAGGTGGCCGCCACGCAGTTGCCACCCAAATTTTACATTCTCGACATGTTTCCCTA
>DLMG01000364.1 GCA_002479245.1 Verrucomicrobia subdivision 3 bacterium UBA7542
GATGTGACGAACTTGGGTTAAGTCCAAGAAAGCGGCGTTACTGGTCGCGTTCCCGATTCGCATTGTCCAGCGCGCCAACGCTTGATTAGGCCATACATAGGCGCGCGGTAGAGGGGAAGCAGGGCAGGCGAGATCATCGGTTGCGGCCAGAGTGCCCGTGGCAGGGCAACCAATCCTGCCCCGGCAACAGCTTCTACAGGATAGATGTCCGGCATCGTGCCGCTTGTGGAGTGATACATCTCTCGAACTGAGGCCACGAAGCCTTCCACCTTGTTCAGCTGGACGAAAGCCACCATGCAGCCGCCAAAGCCAACCCCGGCCTGCCGGGCCCCAACCATGCCGGGCGCCGCCATCATCGACTTCATGGCCGGGCTCCGATCTCGTAAAGCTCGCCCGCCTGCTCCTTTTAGCTCGCTTCCACACCCTGAACTTGATGGCAAACTGGAAAATCAGTTCATCTTGGCGGCGGTAGGCCCCGCACTTTTCGAACGCCCTTCACATTTGAGCAAACCTCATGGCAAGCACCTTGCACAAATCTCCACCCGCAGTGACCGGATGACAGTGGGTGAATCTAAAGCCGTTCCCTACCTTTGCGTTTTCCATTGCTTAAATGTGGTGTTGCATTGCCAATTCCTTGACCGGGAATCTCAAGTACTTTAAACTTGAGATGTTAGTTAGAAGATAGCAAAACACTCAAATTTCTCAAATATGAACACATTCCCAAAATCGCTACTCGCCCTGTTTGCGGGGATAGCTCTGGCCGGTACCACCTCGGCACAAATCATCGGAATTGACTTTGACCTTGGAGGCGCCTCAGGCCAATCGCCCGCGCCTGCCGATCTGGCCGGACCGGTGGCTACAACCGGATGGAACAACAACGTTGATTTGAACAATCCACCAACGGCTTATGTCCCCTATAATCCTTACAACCCTTCCGATATCGGTAGTCCACTGACTTTGGTGGACAATGCTGGCGCCACTACCACCGGCACGTTTGGTTTCAATAATTTTGGTTTTTCTACACTCAACGGCGGTTCGACCTACTCTCCCGGCTATGGCGCAACTGGTGCGGCCAACGGTGGGTACACCCCTGACCAGCAGCTTTACAATGGTGCAGCGTCCGCGGCCTATAACGGCTACGTCCAGCAAATCACCTTGGGGAATATTCCTTATGCCCAATTCAACGTTTATATCCTGGCCACGGCGATCGCGAACGCGCCCGGGACCTTCGGGGAAGGTAGCATTCAATTGTTTAGCGGCAGCGCGTCGGTAACGGCAGGGCCTACCTATTATTTTGGGAGCACTGCTCAATATGGCTCCATTCCTTCAAGCCCCGTGCAATACGTGCAAGCCACCTCAACCGACCAGCAAAATCCGACGATGGGAGCTGATTACGTCCTTTTCATCGGTCTGACCGGTGGGAATGGGACTATCTACTCATTCGATTTGAGTGGGCCTGATAACGCCAGTTCATCTTTCAACAGCTTTGGTGGTTATATCAGTGCCGTCGAAATCGTAGCGGTCCCCGAGCCGAGCACGATTGGACTGTTGGGTTTGTCTGCGCTGAGTTTGTGTGCGTTTGGCCGGCGCCGTCTCTGCGTTTTGCGGAAATTCTGAGCAGGACCGTTAATTTGGTTGATGGAACAAAAAGGGCGTAAGCTCATAGCTTCCGCCCTTATTGTTTCTCGTTATGAGCACGTGGATCTTGAGCAGTTGCTTCGGCGGGATGCTGGCGTGCCCGATGTCGGCGTAAAGCTTGTCAAACACAGGCGAAAGCTTTTTGAGGACAACACTGGCCATTGCACGGAGATGCCTGATTCCGACAAAAGGAAAAAATATTCTGGATGGTGACACTCCGTTAGCGATTCAACCGGGCAAGTTTGACCCTGCCGGAGATGCTTCAACGCGCAGGGCACCGTCAACGGCCTGTTTTGGCCGAAGGGGTCGGTGTGGAGTCTGCGCGACGCCCGCGCCACGGCGGATGATTCTTGTCTCAACCTTCTCCAGCAAAATACCTTCCATGAAGCTTGTAGCAGCGGACGTGAGTCCGCTCCATCTGCATTTGGGAGGGAGTCAGAGCCGACTCACGTCGGCTGAAATCGAAGACCTCCAGGAACAACTCGAAATTGCTGCTTTCCCCCGAAGCCGTTTTATCAGCGAAAGCCTTCTCAAAACCGTCCACCGCGTGCTGGCGTTGTGAACACAGCCCGCACGGATTCTATAGTTTCACCCACCGGCTTTTTTGGCTGGATTCCTCAATGGCCGCCAGCACGCGCTGGTTTTTCAAACCGTCTTCAAACGTCGGCTGGACCGGCTTGCCTTCGGCACAGGCGTTGACAAAATCAGCGACCGTGTGCACGAACGTGTGTTCATAACCGATGATATGACCCGGCGGCCACCAGTTGCCGGCATACGGCTGCACCCCGCGTTCGGTAACGAGAATGTCCCGGAAACCCCGCCGGTCCTCCGGATCGTTGCCGTTGAAAAATTTCAGGCGGTTCATGTCCTCGAAATCAAAGTATAGCGAACCCTTGCTGCCGTTGATTTCAATTTCAATGTGATTCTTGCGTCCGGACGCAAAACGCGTGGCCTCGAGGTTCGCCAGGACGCCGTTTTCCATCCGGCCGATGAACATCACCGCGTCGTCTACGGTCACCTTGCCCATTTTGCGTGCGCCCTTGGCCAGCGCCTCGGTGAGTGGCCGTTCCGGCACAAAGGTGTTGAGTAAACCGCAAACTTCTTTGAACTCGCCAACCAGGTAACGCCCCAAATCAATGATATGCGCGTTGATGTCGCCGTTCGCGCCGCTGCCGCTGGTTTCTTTCTGCAAACGCCAGTTGATGGGAAACGCCGGATCCACCAGCCAGTCCTGCGCATAGCGCGCGTGAAAATGGAAAATTCGTCCCAACGCGCCTTCGCCAATCATTTTCTTCGCCAGTGCAATTGCCGGGATGCGGCGATAATTGTGGCAGACCATGTGGACGACTTTGGCCTTTTGCACGGCCGCCAGCATCGCCTCGGCCTGCTTCACGTTCATTGCGAGCGGCTTCTCGCACAAAATGTGTTTGCCGTTCCGTGCGGCGGCGATGGCGATCTCCGCGTGCAAATCATTCGGCGTGCCGATGTCCACAATGTCAATCAACGGCGACTCAACGACCTCCTGCCAGTCCATAGCAGCATTTTGCCAGCCGAGCTGCGCCCGGGCCGCCTGCACGCTGGCGGCGTGGCGTCCGCAGATGGTGTGGAGCTCAACATTGGCTTTGAGATTGAAGAAACGAGGCGCTTGCCGCCAGGCGTTGGAATGCGCCTTGCCCATAAAGCGGTAACCAATCAACCCGACGCGAAAAGTCCTCGTCCGGGATTTCCCGTTTGATTTGTTGTTCATGTCGCGAATGAGCCATTTTGGTTGTTTTCGTGATTATCTTCTCGCCGCATGGATTGGCAAATCATTTCGCAGTGCCAAAACGCCTTCTTTCGGTGTCTCTGCCATGTTCGGGACCGATTTTCGCTTCCCAATCAACCCCTTGGCCTTGGACCGGAAGCAAAGACACTTTCCCCCTGCTGAAGGATGTTTTCATACGCGTCCATTCATTTTTCATTCATCCGCTTGCCCCTCCGAGCATTCTCAGGCGTTCTATCGCTTGGAGAATGGATCGGAATAACTCTCGCGGAACTGTCGCCTACGCCATCTGAAAAACCACCTGCCGGGAGTGGCGCATGAGATCTTGATAAGTTTCTCCCGCAACGTCGTTAACGTCCAGTGCCGCACCGCTCGGGGCAGCACTGCCTACCGCAGAAAGCTGCCCAGGTTTCTAAGCCAGCACGAACAGTTGTAGTCGCCGGCTCAGACGAAATACCCCCTGCTGGCGACTCTGATGCAAGTTAATGTTCTCGACATCGTTCAACGCGAATGAAGCAACCCCGTTTCCAGCACGTATTACTGACCGTTCCAATATAGGCGATAGAACTTTTGAGTTCCGCTGGCCGACTCGGTGTAAGGACTGGTGGCCCTCATCACCGTGGTGTAGGGTCCGTTGATATTCGAAGCTGACTCGAGCGTAAAGACCGAGTTGGTCCAAGTCAGGGTGACGCTGCCGGATGCCTGGCTTACGCTTAACGGGATGGCGTTCGGCGGGGCCGGCGGCACTGACCAAACACGAACCCAGTCCACGAGGAG
>DLMG01000243.1:0-2996 GCA_002479245.1 Verrucomicrobia subdivision 3 bacterium UBA7542
ATGGCGATCACGACGAGCAACTCGATCAGCGTGAAGGCTTTGTTTTGTTTCAGAATTCTTTTCATACGGTCAATAAGGTTTTTTGGTTTTTGTTCGTTGGCTGACGGTTCGCCGACTTTCGTAAATCAATCGCACGCGCCGTCAACATCCGTCTGAAAAATGTTTAGCAATGCCGATGCCAACCGGTTTTCCCCGCTAAATGCCAATAAAACCGCGGGTAAACTTTTTGGCGAAGGCGTTTTGCGTGAAATTTTCACGCCGCGCGCGTGAAATTCACGCGCCGAACCGCCATTGGGCCAATCAAAATCTCATTTACAGCGCCGGGCGCATCGCAAACACTGACCGACCCTATGGCCGGGCCAAAAGAAAACGTCCTGATGGAAAAAATCGTGTCACTGTGCAAGCGGCGCGGGTTCATTTTTCAATCTTCCGAAATTTATGGCGGCATCAATGGATTTTGGGATTACGGCCCGCTCGGCGCGGAACTCAAGCGCAACGTGAAGGAACTCTGGTGGAACACCATGACCCGCCAGCGCGATGACATCGCCGGCCTCGAAGCCACCATCATCATGCACCCGCAGATTTGGAAGGCGTCGGGACATGTGGACACCTTCAGCGACCCGATGATTGATTGCAAGACGTGCAAAGGCCGTTTCCGCGCCGATCAGACCAATGAAATCCCCTGTCCGCAAAAGCCCAGCAAGATGGTTTCTGAATGCCACGGTGAGAAGACCGCGCCGCGGGCGTTCAACCTGATGTTCCAAACCTACGTTGGCCCGGTGCGGGATGAATCGGCGATTGCCTACCTCCGCCCCGAAACCGCGCAGGCGATCTTCGCGCAGTTCAAGAATGTGCTCGAAACTTCGCGGCAGAAAGTGCCGTTCGGCATCGCGCAGGTCGGCAAGGCGTTTCGCAATGAAGTCACGCCGCGCAATTACACCTTCCGCTCGCGCGAGTTCGAGCAGATGGAGTTGGAATTTTTCATCAAGCCGGACGAGGTGGTGGAAGCGATCTGTGGTCGTGTGGCGACAGCGGCGGAAATTTCGAAGCCGGAATCCGAACAACGTGCTGCCAGCGTCTCGCTGGCAGATCCATCTTCTATTAGTTCCGCCGGCAAGATGCCGGCGGCACGTTCCGATTGGGGTTGGGAAGCGTGGCACAAATACTGGGTCGAGGAACGGATCAAGTTTTACGAAGGCATCGGACTGCCGCGCACAACGCTCGAAGAATACTGGCAGAAGCCGGAGGAACTCGCGCATTACGCCCGCGCCTGCGTGGACATTCTGTTCAAGTTTCCGTTCGGCACGCAGGAACTCGAAGGCATCGCCGCGCGCAGCGATTTTGATTTGAGCCAGCACGAGCGTTTCTCCGGCAAGCCGATGGGCGTTTTCGACGAGGAACTGCGCACGGCGTGGGGCAAGTTGCCGAAGGAAAAATCGGACGCCCTCTGGCGGCGCTATTACGAGAACCGGAAAAAATATCTCGCCAAAATGGGCGTGGCGGAAGAACCGGCTTCCAAGGACGCCACCGAAGACGCGAACGGCCTCGCGAAAGGCCAATACATCCCGCACGTGATTGAACCTTCCGCGGGGGTGGATCGTCTAATCCTTGCGCTGATCACGAACGCCTACAGCGAAGTCACCGAGACCGACGACAAAGGCAGGAGCGAGACGCGGGTCATCCTGAAGTTTCATCCGCGCGTGGCGCCGGTCAAGGCCGGGGTGATGCCGTTGCTCAAGAACAAGCCGGAGTTGGTGAAGAAGGCGATTGAAGTCCGCGACCGGCTGCGTCCGTGGATGAATGTATTTTACGACGACGCGGGTTCGATTGGCCGCCGTTACGCGCGCCAGGATGAAGCCGGCACGCCGTTCTGCGTGACGATTGATTTCGACACACTCGGTGAAAAGCCGGAACTGAAGGACACGGTGACGGTGCGTTTTCGGGACGATGGCCGGCAGGAGCGCATTGCCATCAGTGAATTGTTAAATTGGTTGTTACCGAAAGTCCGCTGATGGCCGGGAACGCACAAATTCCGACAACTCCGAAGGAGCGCGCGCCGACGCTGTATTTCATCGTGGCGATCAAGTTGATCAAAGGCGTTGCGCTGCTGCTGCTGGCACTGGGGGTCTTTTCGCTGGCGAACAGGGATTTGTCGGACGTGTTTGACCAATTTCTGCGGTGGGTGCATCTCGACCCGGAGCGGAGTTTTTTTCAAGGCATTGGCGACTGGCTGGACACCATCACGCCGACCAATGTGCGGGTGGTGGCGTCGGGCACGTTTCTCTGTGGATTGTTTCTGCTCGTCCTGGGCTTGGGACTGGCGTTTCGCGCGAAATGGGCGATCTGGCTGGCGATTGGTGAATCGGCGTTTTTCATTCCGATTGAAATTTTCGAACTGATGCGCCATCACCGGCTTAATGCGTCTGGCCTACCCCGACCAGAATTATTTCCTCATCCCAAAATTGGACTGGCAATTGTGCTGGCGATCAACGTGTTGATTGTCTGGTATCTTTACGCCAATCGGAAACGTTTGTCCCGGCATCGCCCCTAAGTTTCCCGCGTGACCGGGGCGCATTCCTGTGGCATCGTCATCGCGTGACTATTACCGAAGCGATTCAACTGCTGGAAAAATTCCGCGCCGGCGGAGTGAGCCGCGACCGGGTTTTGCAGGCGTTCCAAGCTGCGCCGGTGGCCGACCTCGGCTTCGCGCAGGTGGACACGCACCGCGCCCTCCGCAAAGGTTTCCCCGAAGTCATCTTCGGCGGCGGCAAAACGCCGGAACAAGTCGTCAAAATAGCCGCGAAAATCCTGGCGTCCGAATCGCGCGTGCTCATCACGCGGGTCACCGACGCCCATGCCCGCGCGTTGCGCAAAAAATTCAAGCCCGCTGTCCACCACCAACTTGCCGGTTGCGTGACAATTGAAAAATCACCGCTGCCCAAACGTTCCGGAACCATCGGGGTCATTTGCGCCGGCACCAGTGATTTGCCCGTGGC
>DLMG01000243.1:3138-4407 GCA_002479245.1 Verrucomicrobia subdivision 3 bacterium UBA7542
TTGCATCGCTTATTGGCGAAATCGGAAAACCTCCGGCGTGCGAACGTGCTCATCGTCGTCGCCGGCATGGAAGGCGCACTGCCGAGTGTCGTCGCCGGTCTGGTTTCCAAACCGGTCATCGCCGTGCCCACCAGCGTCGGTTACGGCGCGAGCTTCGGCGGCATCGCAGCCTTGCTGGGCATGTTGAACAGTTGCGGCAGCGGTGTGACCGTGGTGAACATTGACAACGGTTTTGGCGCGGGTTACGCCGCGAGCCAGATCAATGCGTTGGCGGAAAAATGAAAACGCTTTACCTCGACATTTTCAGCGGCATCAGCGGCGACATGTTCATCGGTGCGTTGATTGACCTCGGCGCGGATGCGCGCCAGCTTGAGCGCGAGTTGAAGAAGTTGAAACTCGGCGGCTATCATCTTCACGTCGCGCGCAAACAAAAATCCGGCATCGCCGGCGTGAAGTTTGATGTCCATCTGACCGGCGCCTGCGATCACCATCATGGGCAGCAGCATGATCTCGAGCGCGTTCGGAGTTCCGTCCCGCCTTTCGCGGGACGGCACGGACCGCCTAAAGGCGGAACTCCAAACCAACACGCCCATCATCATCACGACGGGAACCGGACGTTTGAGGAAATCAAAAAACTCATCGGCCGCAGCAAATTGTCGGCGTGGGTGAAGAAAAAATCTGTCGCCGTGTTTCAACACATCGCCGAGGCCGAGGGCAAAATCCACGGGATGCCGCCGGAGAAAGTTCATTTCCACGAGGTCGGCGCGGTGGATTCAATCGTGGACATTGTCGGCGCGTGCGTTGCACTCGAACTGCTCGGCAAACCACGCGTGCTGGCCGCGCCGGTCGTGGAAGGCACCGGCTGGGTGGATTGCGCCCACGGACATTTTCCCGTGCCCGCCCCGGCGACGCTGGCCATCCTGGGCGCCCGCGGCATCGGCGTGACGCAATGCGACGAACCGCACGAACTGGTCACGCCCACGGGTGCCGCGCTGCTGGCGGAATTCGTCGAAAATTTTGGCCCGATGCAAAATCTGGTCGCGGGAAAAATCGGTTTCGGACTCGGCACGCGCGACAACCAAACGCGGCCAAATGTTCTCCGAGCGGTGCTCGGGAAGTGTGACGCGTGTCGTGTGACGGGTGACGTGGCACACGGCGCTGTTTCTCGTCACCCGTCACCCGTCACCCGTCACCCGCTTGATTGGGAAACGGATCGTGTCGCTGTGCTCGAAACGAATCTGGACGACGTGAGCGGGGAAATTCTTGGAC
>DLMG01000137.1 GCA_002479245.1 Verrucomicrobia subdivision 3 bacterium UBA7542
GTAAAGTATGTCGTCGTTGGGCACTGCTGCGAAAGTGGTGACGTGCTCACACCCGCGCCGGGAAGCCCGGAAGGTCTGCAACCGCGTCTGCTCCCGGAAACACGGATTGGCGACCTAGTAGTGTTCGGCGGCGCTGGAGCCTATTGCTCGAGCATGGCAGCCAAGAACTATAATTCCTTCCCGGAAGCTGCGGAAGTAATGATCTCCGGGAACGGCTCGGTCGAACTCATCCGAAAACGCCAGACGTTGGACCAGATACTACAGAATGAGGTGATGCCGGCATTTCTGAAAAGGCGGGCGAAGTGAACGTTGCTTTGCCAGGCCCGGGGCAACGCCCTGGGTGTCTGCCTTCAAATTCTTTAACGCAGAGACGCGAGGTTTTGGACTGCGGTGGCAGAGCGCCAGCGGCGACACCGCTTTGGGATCCCGACCAATGCTGTAACAGCGGCGTGGCGCTACACTTCCCGCCGCACTCCAAAAAGTTTGCTTTGCGTCTTTGCGCCTTGGCGTGAAAATTCACTCACCCGGCCGCAGCCAAACCAAGCGGGGACTTCTGAAAAACTCCTTTTCATCGTAGCGGCGGTCGGCAGACCGCCGCATTTCTTCAGCAATTGAAGAGTGCGGCTCTCTGCCGAGAAGCCGCTACGCCGGTTTTGCCAAGGTCTCAAAAGGGGTTGACTGGTCATGGCCGGGGCGCATCATGCCCGCGAAGTCAGGATAGCATAAATGATTAAAGTATTCGGATTTTGGCTTTTCCCGGCAAAAGATATCCAATGACAAAGTGAGTATGTCCGAATAAAACTGTTAGGCATCAGGTCGCAAGGCTGAAAATGCAAATTGATCCACGGTACACAATCATAGTTCTATCAATAATCCTATTCTGTGGCTGTAAGCCAACAGCAAGAGATTACCGCGTTAGTGCTCGCCAGAAATATGAATATGGCGATTATGCTGGAGCCATTACTGATTATTCGGAAGTTCTGCGTTTGAATCCAGACGATCTGGAAGCTTATATTTTTCGAGGTATCGCCCGGGCACACCAAGGAGACCTCGCTGGGGGGATTGCTGACTGCACCGCCGCCATTCGCTTAAATCCAAATCAGAGAGACGGCTATATGAGCCGAGGCGGCATCCGTCACAAGAAGGGCGACGAGAGCGGAGCAATTGCCGACTTCACACAGGCCATTCTACTTGAATCCAACTCTCCATATGCTTATTTCAACCGAGCTGTGTCTTTGAGGAGTCAAGGAAGCTACAAGGAGGCGATTACCGACCTGACTGAGTGCATTCGTCTGAGTCAAAACCAAAGAGGGGTGTTTCGAGCGTATGCGGAGAGAGCCGCTGATAGGGAAGCTATAGGCGACCATTTGGGTGCCCTGCGCGATTCAAATGAAGTCATTCGCCTCAAAACACAGCCCGCCGTGGTGCCCGTGACTGCAACGCCAGATGGAGAGTCGAGAAAATGAAAAAAATCTCCATCGTCGTGACAATACTGCTGCTTGCAGGAATCGGCGCGTGGTGGTTTCTCCATCACTCCAATGCTGCCCTTGTCCAACGAATCGAGCTTCTGCAAAGTCAGAAGACGAATGGCCTGAACATGGCATGGTACCAACAAGAAGTTTTAAGGCATCGTCTGGTAAGCCGGGGCTATTTAGTAAAGGAGATCTTTGACATGCCAAACATGCGAATGGAGACACCCGCGAGTAAAGAACTCTGGGACGCTATGATTAAATTCCGGGACAAGGAATGTTCTTCCGTGGCAAACTTTGGAATGGGACCTGCCGATGGTTCTAGCGCTGTTTTGTATGTCACTGTGACGGATTTCCCAACTCGTATTCCACAATGGAAAGCCATGCTTTTGAAATGGGATAACGGAGCTAAAGAAACCAGAGACCTGCAAAAACCGGGGCCTGAATCGAGCCCGACTAATTAACCCACAAGGTGCTCGACGCTCAGAATAAAACACAACGTCAGTTCTTGGTGACAAAAAGTTTGCGCCGATTGATATCGGTGGCTATTTCCTCGCCGCCAGCAACTCGTTGATTTTTCCCATCACGGCGAAGGCGTCGGCGACGTAGAGAACGTCGGCTTTGCCGCGCGCCCAGCCGCAGTTCGGGTCCAGACTGATGGCACGGCGTTCGTTGATGAAGCGCCAGCCGACGGTGTGCGGTTCCTCGCCGTGACAGCAGGTGCTCAATCCCTTCGGATGACGCGGCGTCGAACCGGTCTGGCCAATCTGGTTCAGGTGCGACAGGAATGACAGCACCGCCTGGCCTTCGCCGCTTTGGTCCACCAGCGATTTGCTGCTGCCCAGCGACGCGCGGCTGAGTTGCAGAAAACCGCGGATCAATTTTTCCGCTTCCGGCACGTGCGTCTGGCCGTCAGCCTGTTTCTTCGTCCAACCCGCCCCGGTAACGAACAGCAGTTCCGCGTCGGGCCGGATGGTTTGGGCGTCGGCCTTCGGCTCGCGAATGCCAACCACTGTGGTGCGCTTGCAATTGTCGGGCAGATTCACGGCCACCGTTTCAATCTTGGCCGTGCCGGCGCCGCATTCGCACGCGGTCTGGCTGCCGGGGTCAACGAGGATGAACCAGGGCCGTTGCGCACGGGTGAGCGTGGCTTCCATGCGCTGGCGGTAATACCAGCGGCTGATGGCCGGCTTGCCGCCCGCGTCGGCCACACCCGTCACGTGGGTGTCGGCGCGTCCGCCGAGGCGTTGCGCGACGCCGGGCAGCACGCGCGCCCAGCGCGACGTCGCCGGAGCAACGACGATTGTGGCTTGGGCCGATTTGCAAATGGCTTCCGCCGCCGCCGCGTCGGAGGCGTAGCGCGACTGGGCAAAATCCTTGCCGGCCACGCCGAAATATTTTGTGGCCGGGCAGGCGGCGATGGAATCCGCGACCGCCTGGACATTTTCGCCGACCAGTCCCACGACGAGGCTGGAGCCGGCGAGGGCTTGGTTCAGGGTGCGGGCCGCGCGCAGCGCTTCGCGGGCGGATTTGGCGAGCGAGCCATCGGCCTCGGTGTGGGCGAGAAGAAGAATGGTTTCCATAATTTGGTAGGGACGCGTTCCACCGCGTCCCAAAATTTAATTTATAAATGGGACGCGGTGGAACGCGTCCCTACCGAGTCATTTTTTGATCCACTCGACGATTTCCTTTGCGATGTCGTCCGCTGACTTGTCCTTCACGATTTTGGTTTCGCGCAATTGTTTCGGAAGCGAGACGCTCGCGAAACTCAATCCTTCGCCAGCCAGCTTCACCGGCTTGGCCTTTTGCAGCGCGGGCATCACGGTGCGCATGTTCACCATGCCCACCTGCGGATTGTTTTTTGGTTCCGGCAAATTGCCCGTGGCCCAGCCGAGCAATGCGGGCGCGCCGGCGCACTTCGAAATCTGATGTTTGCCGCCCTCGATACGCTCCAAAATTTCGAGCGAACCGTCGGCGGCGATTTTCAGTTCATCCACGCCCTGGAACTGGTCGGTGATGCCGAGCCGTTCGCCGACCATCTGCATCGTGGCGCCCGCGCCGCGCGACGCGGATTCCCAACCGCCGAACACGAGCAGCTTCGATTTGTCGAGGCCGGGTATGGCCTGGATGGCCTCGGCGAGGGCAGCGGCGACTTCCATGGCCTCGGTGAACCCGCTGGCCGGGCCGTCGAGCGCGACGAGTTCGAACGGCACCTTTTGCGCGACGGTCATCATCACCTGCTGGTGTTTGGCCTTGGGGCCGAGGCTCACGAGCCAGACTTTGCTGCCGGGCGAGTTTTTGGCCAAGTTCGCGGCCTCGTAGAGCGCGTGGCTCGCCCACGGGTCGAGGATGGCGGGCAGCATCATTTCATTTTTCAACGCGGGACCGCCCGGGCCGGTCACCGGTTCCAGGGTCTGGAGCGGGTCCGGCACGACGCTGCCGCAAACGACAATTTGATAGGCAATGCTCATCCGGGCGGAATTAAAGCGGAGAGAACACAAACAGCCAACAGGATTTTACGCGGCCAAGGGCGTACGGGCGCGCTTTGGCTCTGCCGCCGGAGCGCCGGCCTCCGGCTCGGCGAGTTGCAGACAACCTCGTAGCTTCATGCCGTGCCAGAGGCCGGCGCTCCAGATTTGCGGCCTCGGCTGGCGGAAGCGCCATTTTCCGCTCGACCGCACCGGCGGCCCGGATACAATGAGCATCATGCGAATGGGCAAACCAATTCTCACTTGGTCGCGTAATGTCAAAAGGCAAAACCCCAAGTTCCCCCTACTCCGGGCATCAATGAAAAAACCCAGGAAACCAGAGAGAACCCGATGAGCAACGAAAGCCAGAAATGTTCATTAAGAGAAAGAGCCGTTTACGGTTTTGGTGATTTGGCCTCCTGCCTGTTCTGGCAGACCATCACGTTGTATCTGCTTTTCTTTTATACCGATGTGTTCGGCCTGGCCGCCGCCGCCGCCGGAATCATGATCGGGGTTTCCAGGTTGTTGGATGCTTTTTTTGACGTGGTCATTGGCATGACCGCGGACCGGACCAACACCCGGTGGGGCAAGTTCAGGCCCTATTTATTATGGATGGCGGTTCCGCTGGCCGTTTCGGCGGTTCTGGCATTTTCAACGCCCAGTTTTGGCGGAGCAGGGAAAATGGTTTACGCCTATGTCACGTTCATCTTTTTTATGTTCATGTATTCGGCCATCAACATTCCCTACACGGCTTTGCTGGGGGTCATCAGCGGGGACCCGGTCGAAAGAACGAGTGCCTCGTCCTTCAAATTTATCGGCGCTTATGTGGGCGGTTTTATCGTTTCCGCCACGGCCCTGCCGTTTGCGGAACATTTTGGACAGGGTAACGTTGCCAAAGGGTGGCATACCACACTGGCCATTTATGGCGTGGCGGCAGTCATCCTCTTTTTGATCACTTTCCTTTCAACCCGCGAACGCATCCAACCCATCGCCAAGGAAAAAACCTCCATCGCAAGGGACCTGGGGGATCTGACCCAAAACGTGCCCTGGATGTTGTTGTTTGCAGTGACGATTCTATTCATCCTGTTTGTGTGCATCCGCATGAGTGTGACCACCCACTATTTCAAGTATTACATCGGCGAACAGGAAGTCACCCTCTTCGGTACAACTCATAAATACGGTTTTGAGGTGCTGGCCTCCGCCTTCAATACCATTGGGCAGGCCTTGGCCATATTGGGAGTCATTCTGGTCCCGTGGTTCGCGAAAGTCTGCGGGAGAAAGAATGCGTTGATCATTCTTTTCGTCACCGCCTTGATTTGCACCGGCTCATTCTATTACTTCAAACCGGAAAACCTGCTGCTGATTTTCGTCTTTCAGACCATCGGCTCATTGGCGGGCGGCCCCATTTCCGCGCTGTTATGGGTTTTGTACGCCGATACCGCCGACTATTCCGAATGGAAAACCGGCCGCCGGGCCACCGGACTCGTGTTTTCGGCTTCCATCATGTCGAACAAGATTGGCTGGACCGTTGGCAGTGTGATCGCGGGCGTGATTCTTTCGCGGACAGGTTTCGTGGCCAATGTGACCCAGAACCTGGATGTCCAGAATGGTTTGAAGGCGATGATGAGTGTGATACCCGTCGCGATAGGAGTGGTCTCACTAATTATTCTCCTATTCTACAAATTGGATGAACCGACCATGAAAAAGATCAAGGCGGACCTGGATGAAAGACGCAAGGCCAGCGGCCAGGCTACTGCGGCCGCGTGACCGATGCTATTCACCGCGAAGACCGAAAGGATCACAGAGCGTGATTTTGTTTTTTCTCTGCGTTCCCGGCGTGCTCAGCGGCAAAATTATATTGTTTTCCATTTAACAACGAACCCCGAAAAACAAAGCGATGAAGAACACAATTATCGGCGAATCACTACCCAATCTGCCATGGGAAGATAAACCCCAGGATTGCATCGACGTGCTGTGGAGATACAGCGGCAATCCCATTCTGGACTGGAACCCGATACCCAAGGCGGCGCGTATTTATAACAGCGCGGTCCTGCCGCATAAAAACGAGTTTGTGGGGGTCTTCAGGGCCGACCAGAAAAACGGGCGGGCGACGTTGTTTTTCGGCAAAAGCAAAGACGGCCTCCAATGGAAGATCGGACCCGACCCGATACAATGGGTTGACGAAAAGGGGAAACCCAATCCGATCAGCTACGGTTATGATCCGAGGTTCGTAAAGATTGACGATGTCTGCTATATCGTATGGTGCGACGACATGCATGGGGCGTCCATCGGCCTGGGGAAGACCACGGGTTTCAAGACCTTCATTCGCATGCCGAACCCGCTTATGCCCTTCAACCGGAACGGGGTTCTTTTCCCAAGAAAGGTCAATGGCAAGTATCTGTTATTGAGCCGTCCCAGCGACAGCGGGCACACTCCCTTCGGTGATATTTTTCTTAGTGAAAGCCCCGACCTGGTCTATTGGGGAAATCACCAGCACGTCATGAGCCGGGGCGGTAGCGGCTGGTGGCAGGGCACAAAAATCGGCTCGGGACCGATTCCAATTGAGACAACGGAAGGCTGGCTGTTGTTCTATCATGGAGTATCAGGAACCTGCAACGGGTTCGTTTACAGCTTTGGCGCGGTGATACTCGATATCAACAAGCCTTGGAAAGTGTTATACCGGACCCGCGATTATTTGCTCACGCCGGAGAAGCCGTATGAGACGACCGGCTTTGTGCCGAATGTAACGTTCCCCTGTGCGAACCTGTATGACGCCAAGACGGGCAGAATCGCCATTTATTACGGCGCTGCAGACACCTGCACGGCTGTCGCGTTCACGCAGGTTGATAAATTAATCAACCATATCAAGAAGAACTCGGAAGTTTGATCGCATCAAAATCAACCCGCCACTCATTCCCAATCAGGAGCGAAGATGACACAGGAACCGACCGCAAATAATCCCGGCCTGATAGTCCGGGATCGCATCCCGGTTCTTACAAAAATGGCCTATGGCCTTGGAACCGCGCTGGATATGTGGGGGCTTTGGTTGTACCCGGGTGTCGCTTTTGCGGTGTTTAATATCTACCTGGGTGTTTCCCCGTGGCTGGTAGGCCTGGCGTTAACACTAATCCGCTTATACGACGCGATTTCTGACCCGTTTGTGGGCTGGATATCGGACAATTTCCGGTCAAAATACGGCCGGAGACGTCCCTTTATTCTCGTTTCAGGCATTATCTGCGGCCTGGGACTTCCGATACTGTTTTTGGTTTCGCCTTCCTGGTCGGACAAGACGTTCCTCGGAGTATCGGCTGTCTTCTGGTATATGATTGTATCATCGATGGTTTACATTCCCATCTTCAGCACCTTCACCGTGCCCTTTAACAGCTTGTCCAACGAGATGTCCCCCGATTACGAGGAACGCACGTCGATTATGACCTACCGAAGCGCGATGCAGAAAGTTTTTGAGGTTGGTAATTTTTATGCGTTGCGTTTTACGAATCTCGCGTGGTTCCTTGTTCCAGCGACGGGCAAACAAAATGTCCTTCTGGGAATGCAAGTCTATACCTGCATTTTAGGTGTCGTGATGGCCATCTTCGCCATCATCATCTTCTTCAGGGTTAAAGAGCGGTATTACGAAAAGGTCGTTGTAAAAATCACAGAGCGCGTCTCCATTAAAAGCTCATTTTATGAAACGCTGACCTGCCGTCCGTTTCTGATTATATTGCTCGTGGGCGCCTCTTTTAACGTAGCCACGAGTATGATCGGCACACTGGGCTACTACGCGACGGTCTTTTATGTCTGCGGCGGTGATCAGGTGTTGGGCAATGCCTGGAACTTCTGGATGGGTCTTTCGTTTATGGTAGGCGGGCTTATAGGCGCTCCGACCCTGAACCGGGTTGCCTATTTAATAGGCAAGCGCAACGCACTGATTGTCGCCGCCGTTATCGGCATAATCGGCTACGGCGGCTCTTGGTATCTTTATAACCCCGCCATCCCCTGGCTGCAAACAATCGCTTCCGGAATTATGGGGCTGGCCGCGTCCGGTTTGTGGATGCTGCACGGCTCAATCAGCGCCGACGTCATCGATTACGACGAGCTTCATACCGGCAAAAGACGCGAGGGCTCTTTTACTTCCTGCGGAACGTATATTCTCAAACTGGGTAATTCCATGGGAGGAGCCATGGCGGGTGCCATCCTCTCCTGGATCGGTTACAATTCTGCCATCACGGTACAGGCACCTCACACAATTTTCTGGATACGCGCGATGCTTGCCATCATCCCTCTGGTCGGGCTGATTTTGGTTATAACCTTTGTTCTGCAACTGCCGCTTACAAAGAAGATTTGCGAGGAAATCCGGACGACGCTTGAGGCGCGCCGGGGCAAGGTTTAACCATTACATTGGAGGAGCAGGTGGATTATGAGATTCGGCCACTTTGACGATGCCAACAAGGAATACGTAATAGAAAGACCCGATACGCCGCGGTCCTGGGCGAATTATCTCGGCTCGACGGAATACGGCGCCATCATCACCAATAACGCCGGCGGCTACAGTTTCTATTTGTCGGCCGCAGAGGGACGCCTGACGCGGCTGCGTTTCGACGACGTTCCGACCGACCAGCCGGGCAGGTATATTTATATCCGCGACAAACAGTCGGGCGACTACTGGTCGAACGCCTGGCAGCCCGTGGGCAAACCCCTGGACCAGTATAAAACCACCTGCCGGCACGGCACGGCTTATACCATCATCAATTCCCGGTATTCAAAGATTGAAACGGAAACCACCTATTTCGTTCCGCTGGGCAAACATTTCGAATGCTGGCTGCTGAAGGTGACGAACCATGACAGCGTCAAACGCAACCTCAGCCTGTTCACCTTCGTTGAATACCCAAACACTTGGAAGTGCTTCCACGATTTTCTCAACCTGCAATACTCCCACGGCATAGTGAAAATGGATTTCGTTGACGGCATCATTGATTACGGAAGTTCCGTCCTCATCAGCGGCCAGGATACCCGGTCTTTTCTGGCGTTCCTGGGCGGCGACGTGGTTGGCTTTGATACCGACCGTGACGTGTTCATCAGTCCGTATCGCGGCTATGCGAATCCCGTGGTCGTCGAAAAAGGCAATTGCACCGGCTCAAAGGCCTTTGGCGACGATGGCTGCGGTTCAATCCAGATAGATATCGAGCTCGAACCGGGCCAGACAAAAGAGCTTGTCGTCCTGCTGGGCGTCGGCAAGGCGTCGGTCGAAGGCAAAAAAACCGTCAAACAGTTCGGCGCTATTGCCAAGGTCAAAGCCGAGTTTGAAAAGCTCCGCCAATACTGGCACCACCGGATCGAAGGATTAAAAGTGCGCACGCCGGATCCACAGTTCAACAGCATGATGAACATGTGGAGTCCGTTCAACTGCCTGACGACCTATTCCTGGTCGCGAATGGCCAGCCTGATCTACAGCGGCGAACGCGACGGACTTGGTTATCGCGATACCGTCCAGGATTTCATGGGCGTCATGCAAATCATCCCCGATGAGGCGAAAAAACGTCTTGAGCTTATGATTACCGGCCAGGGCGCCACTGGCGGCGCGATGCCAATCGTAATGGCCTTCACGCACAAGCCCGGCAAAGAAAAAATGCCCAAGGAAGACGAATACCGCTCCGATGACTGCCTGTGGCTGTTCAACGCGATTCCCACCTACGTCAAGGAAACGGGCGACATCGCCTTTTACAACAAAGTCCTGCCCTACGCCGACAAGGGCAAGGCGACCGTGCTGGGCCATCTCCGCCGGGCAATTGAATTCAATCTCAAACGCACGGGCAAACACGGCTTGCCCAGCGGCCTTTTTGCCGACTGGAACGATTGCCTGCGCCTGGGCACAAAAGGCACATCGGTGTTTGTCGCCCTGCAGGTGCGTTACGGCCTGAAGACCTATATCGAAATTTGCGGGATGTTCCCGGCCTCGCCTTCGGCGAGAGCCGAGGCGGGCGGCAAGACCGCCGAAATCAAATGGGCGAAACAGCAGCTCGAAGTAATTGATCGGAAGCTCGACAAGTTCGGCTGGGACGGCAAATGGTACGTCCGCGCCTACAAGGAAACCGGCGAGAAAATCGGCTCGCACGAAAACAAGCTGGGTTCAATTTATCTCAACCCGCAGTCCTGGGGCGTTATCAGCGGCCACGCCGATAAAAATCGCGCCCGGCAGGCGATGACATCGGTAAATGAAATGCTTGCCACTGATTACGGACTGATGCTCTGCGCGCCGCCTTACGAAAATATTCCCTGCGCGGAAGTCCGCTCGATTGTGTTCAACAAGGGCGTCAAGGAAAACTGCGGCATTTTCAACCACACGCAGGGCTGGGCGGTCATGGCCGAAACGATGCTCGGCCACGGCGACCGGGCGTTCAAGTATTTCCGCGGCTCCCTGCCGGCTTCGTTCAACGACAAGGCCGAGATCCGCGGCAGCGAGCCTTATGTTTATTCGCAATACACCCACAGCGTTTTCAGCCCGCGTTATGGCGCCTCGCGCGTCCCCTGGCTGACCGGCGCCGCATCCTGGGCGTATTATGCAGCCACGCAGTACATCCTCGGCATACGCCCCGATTACAAAGGCCTGCTCATCGATCCCTGCATCCCTTCCGCGTGGAAGGAATTCGCCGCCATCCGCCGGTTCCGGAACAAGACGCTCAACATCAAGGTGGTGAATCGCGCCGGCGTCCAGAAAGGCGTCAAAAAAATCACGCTCAACGGCCAGCCGATTGACGGCAACCTGATTCCCGTCTCCAAAATGAAACCAGAGAATGAGGTTGTGGTTGAGATGGGATAATCAATCCTTGGTACGGCGCGTCACTCCGTGCGCGCCACAATCCTTGCACAATGGCGGCGGTTTGTAACCGTCGCCATTTTTATTCCACCGTCACTCACAGAGCATACGGCGAAAAATGCTGACAGCGCGGAAATTGTCAATTGCTGGGATTGACCCCTTTCTGGGATTGACCCCTTTTGGTGCGTTCAGGGTTGTCCGGCAATGGTTGCGCACAGTTCCAGATGCACGCGCCATAGTGGACGCATTTCTCACGGTCGAACACCGACACGCCACCATCACCGAGCGCGATGGCCTGGCCGGAGCAAATATTGGGGGAATAAAAAACGCGCGGGACTCAACCTTTGCGGGCGCGCCGCCCGGGCTTGCCGGATTTGCGTTGGGCCGCGGACGATTGACCGGCCGCGCGGGTTGCATTCCCCGGCCGCTTTTTTTGCGGGGCGCCTTCAGCCGCCGGAGATTTCGGCGCGGTCTGCTCGTGAATCGTCTGCCGGAGCTGGTCCAGCCCCTGGTCCATCGCGGATTTCGCGCTTTTCAAAGTGCGCTGGCTCACGTTGATCGAGTCCGTCAGAAGTTCGCATCCCTGACGTATCCGTTGAGCGTAGGCGCCCTCCTGCACCTCGATGCCTTTCTGCTTCAGGAAGCTTTTCAGGTTTCCGAACATTTCTTCTTTGTTGATCTGTTTCATATTGGTCCTAATTTTTGCATCCATGATTCCAGACGGATGCCGCGGAGACAATTACAGGAAAAAATGGGACGGTCCCAACCAATTGCAATTTTTAGTTTTTCCCATCGCTGCCACGAACAACCGCATCCTGCGCCGAACGCATTTATGGCTCAACTGAAATTCAGCTCTCGAATGTGAATTGAGCGCCTCTCATCAGCGCCCGGCTTTTCCGTAGCGGCGGGCATCTTTGCCTGCCGTATCCGGCGGCATCTTGCCGCCAAGCTATAAAACCGAACCCACGTCATGACCTCGCTTCCAAATCAGTGACCACCCGGCTGGAAGCCGGGCGATACGGCAGCCAAGATGGCCGCCGCTACAACGCCTATTCTTTTGGCCCGGCTGATTTCAGCGGGCGATGTCTTGCTGGTCTTGCCGCCCCATCGCTTTTCCGGCGGCGATCAAAGCAGAACTCCCGGCTCGACGTTGAAGTGCCGGGCCAGCGTGCGAATATGGTCCGCCGTCAGGCGGCGCTCGCCGCGCAGCAGTTTCGGTCCCAACGATCGGTCGCTGCCCAAAACCCGCGAAAGATCGGCGGCGGACATTTCATGCTGTTCGAGCAGGAACTTGAGCGTGTCCAGCGGCGCGCTTTTGGGCCACTTCACCCGCGCCCGGTCGTAGGCTTCGATAAACGAGCTGACGGCTTCAAGATAATCCACCTGGTCCGGATTGAGCCGGTCCTCAAAACCGAGCAGCGGTTCGATGGCCCGCCGGGCGGCGGCGTAGTCCGTGGCGTCATGCAGCGGACGCGGAACATAACGCTGGCAAAGCCCGGTGTAATCCTTCGGGAACGCCGCAAAGGGTTCGGGACCGGCGCTGGTTCGAATGGCTGTTTTCATAATTCGTTTTTCCACGTATTTTTGCTGTATTCCGCGTGGGGCAGAAAACGCAGGGCGAACACCATCCCCGTGTTGAAGTGAACGGCACACATCAGGCGGAACTCATTGCCGCCCACGTTGAACACCGCCACTTTCCGTCCACTCTTCACCGTGACCAGATCGGCGGCCGGAAACGTCCGGCGCATCTCCGCGAATGAACCCCAGCGGACCGGGCGCACCACTTTGACCCATTGCCGCAAGGACGCGGCGGCGCGGGCGTGCTCGCCCGCCCATTGCCGGATCGTTTCTTCGGCGATGATTCGCATGGGGACAAATTGTCCCCAAATCAGATATTTGTCAACTCGGGAAATCAATTCTCCGCCGTGTGCAATGCGCCATTCGACAACCCCAACCTCCATTCGCTGCCGGTTCCGCTGCGGCTTGAGACAAGCCGCGCTCCGGGAAAATCTCTGCGCCTTGGCGTTGAATTCCCGTTGAATTCCGACTGTCAGGCGCTCATTACCGGGAGCCGGCGGCACGCACTTCCGATGGCGTGCAGACGCGCACTTCCAACTTTCCAAACCGTCTCGCATGGGCCGGTTCGCCGGAGGGCGTCACCAGATAATTCCACCCTTTTTTACGTTTGGTTCTACCAAATGTAAAGCATGGTAGCATCAGCAAGCTGGCCCTGAGTCAACTCGCATGGCAAGGGTGATTGCATTGTCACTTGGAAAGAAGCGAATTATGAAGCAAACTCCGACCTCAACATGAGTGTGTTCAAGTTTTTGATTCCATTTTTCGCGGTAGCGGCAATGGCGGCGAACGGCTTCGCGGCCGGAGCTGCCACCACCAACTATTTGGTTGCGTGGAATGGCGAGCAGGCGGCCAAAGGCTCCGGGTGGACCCATGTCACCGGGCACGGCGAAGTCAGCCTGCGGGCGCAAACCGCCGTCGCGCACAGCGGCAGCACCGCGCTGGAGATGCGCTGCAAAGGCACCGAGTGGCTCGGGGCCGGTTGGAACTGGGTGGCTTTCACCAAGGGCGAAGGCACCGATGTCCGACCGATGAAACGGCTGATCCTCTGGGTGAAATGCTCCGGCAAAGGTGGCGACCTGCAAATTAACCTGCTCTGCGGCGGCCAAGAGTTCGACACCCCGGAACATCACACCACCAAGGTGCATCTGCTCAAGTATTGTCCCGCGCTGCTGGATGGCGGCTGGCACAAGGTCGCCGTTCCGCTGGCCGATTTGCGCACCGGCGCCGGCTACGATCCAACCAAGGTGTGCGAATTGCAGCTGGGCCTGCTGGCGGAGCAGCCGGTGGATTGCAGCTTCTTCCTGGACGACATCGGGTTCGATGACGCCGCGGAATGACGCCGCGAAAAACGGCTGAGCCCGAAAACCGACATGGATCTTGAACAGGAGCCAACCGCGTCAACAGAGAGAAGGCTTGGGCCGGGAAAACTCTGGAACGGGTGGTTGGCAACCGCTCTGTCTGCAACCGCTTCATTCTCTGCTGCCTCTGTTTCCTCCTGTGAGATTGCTTCAGAATTCAACTTGCGTCAGCCGCGTTTGGGGAAGAATTGTTCCACCGTCTCGCGCACTTCGGCCAGCCACGCCGCACGCTTTTTGGCCGTGCTGGTGACGACCACCGCGAACGTCCGGCGATGCACCTTCCGCACGCCGCACAAGCCGAAAATGCAATTCTTCCAGAGCGTTTCCAGTGGATCGCCGAACACTTTCCGCTCGCGCTCGTCCGGCGTGTTCGCGGTGTTGAAAATAATCGCCGCCTTCGCTTTGAGCAAACCCACAGGCACGCCTTCGCCCTTGTCACCGGCGATGAAGCGATACGCCACTTCCGGCCGCAGCACGCGGTCAATCCAGCCCTTGAGGATGGC
>DLMG01000135.1 GCA_002479245.1 Verrucomicrobia subdivision 3 bacterium UBA7542
TATTTCGTCGCGGCCACCAAATCGTGCTTCGTGAGAATGCGTGATTCTTCCTTGTCCTTGAGGCCGAGTTTTTGATTGATCTTGTAGCGGCCCACGCGGCCCAAATCGTAACGTTTCGGGTCGAAGAACAACCGCTTGAGCAACGCACGCGCATTGGCGGCGGTCGGCGGATCGCCCGGACGCAGGCGGCGGTAAATGTCCTTGAGCGCCTCTTCCTCGTTCTTGGCCGGGTCTTTCTTCAGGCATTTGATCATGATGCCATCGTCGGGCGTGGTGTTCACGACCTTGATTTTGTTCACCCCCAGCTCGGCGATTTGTTTGACCACGGACTTGGAAAGCGGCTCAAAGGCGCGCGCGACCACCAGACCCTTTTCCTGATCCACCGCGTCCTGAATCAAAACGCAATTCGGCAACTCTTCGAGTTTCTCGGCTTCCTTGACCGTGAGTTCCTCGATTTCGTAAAAGAGCTTGAGGATTTCCTCGTCGGTACCGGTTTTTGTGCCGTCTCTTTTCTTGTCGGCGCCTTTGCCTTCCGCTTCAGCATCGAGAAAACTCAGCGCCCGGAAGAACGTCGTCGTCAAAAATTTCCGGCGGCGTTTCTTGCGGTCAAGATAAACGTAAAGCAAATCACTCGTGTCAAATTGCGCTTCATACCACGAACCGCGGTCGGGAATGACGCGGAAGCTGTGCAGCATTTTCCCGTTCGGATGCTGCGTGGCCTCGAACGCGATGCCCGGCGAACGGTGCAACTGGCTGACAACAACGCGCTCCGCCCCGTTGATGACGAACGTGCCCTGCGGCGTCATCAGCGGCAGTTCGCCCATGAACACCTTTTCTTCCTTGGCGTGTTTGCCTTCCTCCTTGAGCAGGAACGTGACATAAAGCGGCGCGCCGTAGGTCAGGCCTTCGCGCAGGCATTCAAGCCAGTCGAGCTTCGGCTCGCCGATCTCGTAGGAGTCGTATTCCAATACGATCTTTTCGTCATAACTCGTGATGGGAAACACTTCGAGGAAGACCGCCTCCAGGCCGATGTGTTTCCGGCGCTTCTTGGGCGCCGCGTCCGCTTGCAGGAATTCCTCGTAGGAATTGGTCTGCAATTCGATCATGTTCGGCGGCACGACAATCTCTTTGATTTTGCCGAAATTGATTCGTTCAGTGACTTGCGATGGCATTTGGACTTTCTGGTTTGGCTGGCAACAGTGCCCGCCGGCAATTTTCAATCAACGACACAAGGCAAGGACGCTGCGTTCAACAGTGAACTTGCCTGAACTCTGACCGCTAACGGCGGCCGCTTGTTGCTGCTGTTTGTAACTAATAAAAGTTTTGTTCCGCCTTGCGAAAACCGGGTGGCGGTCCCGCCCCGCGGGACCACCCCCCCAAAGTTCGCCAGTTACTTGACCTCCACCTTGGCGCCCGCTGCTTCCAGCTTTTTCTTGGCCTCGTCGGCGTCGGCTTTCGGAGCGCCTTCCAGCACAGGTTTGGGCGCACCTTCCACCAGCGCCTTGGCTTCCGCCAGGCCGAGCCCGGCCTTGACTTCGCGGACGGCCTTGATGGTGGCAATTTTCTTGTCCGCCGGGGCGGACACCAGAATCACATCAAACGTGGTCTTCGCTTCCGCCGCCGGGGCGGCAGCACCAGCGGGAGCCGCAGCCACCGCAACCGGTGCCGCGGCAGTCACGCCCCATTTTTCTTCCAGTTTCTTGACCAGGTCGGCAGCTTCAATGACCGTCAACTTGCTCAATTCTTCCACCAGGTTTCCAATGTCAGCCATGTTACCTTTCTTATCGTCTCGTCGTCTGCCGTGGCCACGGCGATTTTGAGTTCACGGCCTGTGAACCGACGATTTACTTGTTGTTGTTTGTTTGTCCGTCCCGCTGGCCAAAGCGGACGGAAATTGTTTCAGCTTTTCTCGGCTTTCGCCTTGACGACGCGCGCGAGTTGCGTCGCGGGCGTGTTGATTAAAACGACCAGTTTCGTTGCCGGCGCGTTCAACAGGCCCAGCAGGGTGGCGCGCAACACATCCAGGCTCGGCAAATCGGCCAGGGCCACAATCGCCGCCGGTTCCAGGCGCTGGTTGTTCAAATAACCAAACTGCACCTTCAACCGGTCGAACTCCGCGCCAAAATTTTTCACCACCTTCGCCGCGGACGAAATGTCCTTCTGGCCGGTGACCACGGCGAGCTGGCCGCCGAGCGAGCCGTTCAATTCGCCGACGCCGGCCTCCTTGGCCGCGATTTGGAAAAGGGAGTTCTTGACGATGTGAATCTCCGCGCCGGCTTTTTGCAGGCGCTTCCGCAGCTCGGTCATATGGGACACCTTGAGTCCCTTGTAATTCACCACGATGAAGAATGGCGAGCCATTCAACCGCGCGATATATTCCTTCGTTAAAATTTGTTTTTCAGCACGCATGATTCAAAATGGTTCCGGGTTAATGGGTCGTAAACTCGCGCACATCCAGCCGCACCGGCGGACTCATCGTCGCCGAAAGCGTGCAGGAGTTGATATAGGTGCCCTTGACACTGTTCGGACGTGCCTTGGCCACGGCTTCAATCACCGCGCGCGCGTTTTCCTCGATCTGATTGGCCGGGAACGACACCTTGCCGACGGCCACATGAATGTTGCCCGCCTTGTCCACCTTGAACTCGACGCGGCCGGCCTTGACTTCCTTCACCGCCTTGGCGGTATCGTCCGTCACGGTGCCGGTCTTCGGGTTGGGCATCAGGCCGCGCGGCCCGAGCACCTTGCCGAGCTTGCGCACTTCGGCCATCGCTTCGGGCGTGGCCACCGCCACATCAAAATCAGCCCAGCCGCCCTGGCATTTGGCAATCATGTCTTCAAAGCCAACGTATTCCGCACCGGCGGCTTTGGCCGCGTCCGCCGCCGCGCCGCTTTTGGCGAACACGAGCACCCGCACGGTCTTGCCGCTGCCGTGCGGAAGCGGGACCGTGCCACGAACCATCTGGTCCGATTGCTTCGGATCCACACCCAGACGGAACGCGAGGTCAATGGTTTCGTTGAATTTCGCCTTTGGAAATTTCGCGAGGACACCAACGGCATCTTTCAGCGGATAGGTTTTTTTGCCATCCACCACTTCGAGCGCTTTCTTGTATCGTTTACTGGGCATTTGTTTTGTTGCGGTGCCAGCGAATCCTTGAGGACTCTCCCGCGGTTGTTATGTTTATCCGACGACTTCAATCCCCATGCTGCGCGCCGTGCCGGCGATGACCCGGAACGCGGCTTCCTCCGAGGTCGCATTCAAATCCTTCGACTTCATTTTTACGATGTCCAGGACCTGTTTGCGCGTCACTTTGCCGACTTTTTCCTTGTTCGGCTCCTTGGAACCGGTGGTGATGCCTGCGGCTTTTTTCAACAGAATGGACGCCGGTGGCGATTTGGTGATGAACTTGAACGACTTGTCCTGAAAAACGGTGATGACGACGGGGATGATGAGTCCAGCGTCGGCCTTGGTCGCCGCGTTAAATTCCTTGCAGAAGCCCATGATGTTGACGCCGTGCTGGCCGAGCGCCGGGCCGACCGGCGGCGCGGGATTGGCCTGGCCCGCCGGGATCTGCAGCTTGATGATGCCTGTGATTTTCTTTGCCATAAATCGGTAATGGAGTGATGGAGGGTTGGAGAATTGGAGTGTTGGGAAAATCCCATTACTCCATCACTCCACTACTCCAATACTCCGTTTGTTTTCACGCTTTTTCCACCTGCCAATATTCGAGTTCGACCGGCGTATTGCGGCCGAAAATGTTGACGGTGACTTTCAATTTGCCGCGTTCGGGATCAATTTCCTCAATCACGCCGCTGAAATTGAGGAACGGCCCGTTGTTGATTTTAATCGTTTCGCCGACTTCAAAATTGACCTTCGGTTTTTCCGTCTCTTCCGACGCGGAAATTTGCGCCTTGATGGACTCGACCTCCTCCGTCGGCGTTGGCACGGGCGGTTCGCCACCGACAAAACCAATCACGCCCTGCGTTTCTTTGATGAAATACCACGGCTTCTCGATAATCCGGTTGTTTTCATCGAGCAACGCCATGTCCACAAACACGTAGCCCGGCCACAATTTGCGGCTGGACACGGTCTTCTTTTGGTTGCGCACCTCGACGACCTTTTCCATCGGGACAAGGACTTCCTTGACATAGTCCTGCATCTCGTCGGTCTTGACGCGCTTCTCAATGCTTTCTTTGACCTTCTGCTCCTGGCCGGAAAGCGTATGGATGACAAACCATTGGCTGCGCATGGTGGTGCTCACTTAACGCCGATAAATATAATAAAAAAGATGCGATCCAGCACCTCGGTGAATGCGCCCATCAAGGCAATTGAAACCATGATAAGCGCGGTCGAGCCTTTCAGTTCCACCCATGTCGGCCACGAACATTTTTTCAACTCTTCGCGCGTTTCCTGCACATAGGTGGCCAATTGCCGGATCTGCCCCTGCCACCAAAGGTAGGCAAAGATCGCCCCGACGACGACCGCCCAAATCAAAATTTTTGTCCAGTCACTCACAATTCATTCACTCACAAATTTTTCCGGCTGGCCGGGCCGTAGCTCGGAACTTTTAACCAATCACACCAGCCCGCCTTCGCACTCGCTACGGCGCGGCAACCTTCGCCCTCCGCTCCGCTCCGGGCGAAGGCTGGCGGAGAGGGAGGGATTCGAACCCCCGTCGGGTGTTAACCCGAAGCGGTTTTCAAGACCGCCGCGATAGACCACTCTGCCACCTCTCCAATGACAGACTGGATTTGTGGATTGATGGATTGTTGGATGAACGATCATCATCCATTCCACCCATCCATTTATCCAATTATCCAGCAATCCAACCTGTTCCTCACCGGCTGGCACGGCAGGAGGGACTTGAACCCCCAACCAACGGTTTTGGAGACCGCTACTCTGCCAATTGAGCTACTGCCGTATCCGCCCAATCTCGTTTGTATTTCTGACAAAAAAGGAGCCGCGGGGTTCATCGCCCCGCGCTCCAATGTTGAAAACCGGCGTTATTCGATGACTTCCGTCACGCGGCCCGCGCCAATGGTGCGGCCGCCTTCGCGAATCGCAAACCGCTGGCCTCTTTCCATGGCCACCGCCGAGATGACCTTTACCTCCACCGAAACGTTGTCGCCCGGCATCACCATTTCCACCCCCG
>DLMG01000184.1:0-2600 GCA_002479245.1 Verrucomicrobia subdivision 3 bacterium UBA7542
GACGAGGACGAACCGGAAGTGGCGCAATAAACCATGCCGGAATTCCAATCCATTTTATTTTCCGCTCTGACGGGCTTCATCAGCGGTTTGCTGCTTTCGATGCCCGTTGGCCCCGTGAATCTCACCATCATCAACGAAGGTGCGCGGCGCGGGTTCAAATGGGCGTTGCTCATCGGCCTCGGCGCGGCGACGATGGATGTGATTTACTGCACGATTGCCTTCACCGGATTTTCGTCGTTCTTTAAGATCCGCATCATCAAAACCTCGATGGAGGTGTTCACCTTCGTCTTCATGCTGTTTCTCGGCATAAAATTTCTCTCCGCCAAAACTGTGATGGCGCCCACGCAGCTCGGCGCGGCGGCCAGCCGGATTGAAGAACGCATCGGCGAAAAATTGCACCCGCACTCGGCGTTTATGACCGGCTTCGTGCGTGTGCTGGGTAACCTCGGCGTGCTCCTGTTTTGGATCGTGCTCGCGGCCAACTTCATGTCGCGCGATTGGGTTGATGACACATTGGCCGGAAAATCCGCGTGCATCGCCGGCGTCGCGCTGGGCGCGAACCTGTGGTTTTTTGGAGTGAGCTACATGTCGTCGCGCGGTCAAGGCCGGTTGAGCGAACGAACACTCCTGCGCATGGAGCATTTCTCCGGCATTTGCCTGCTCGGGCTGGGATTGATTAACGGCGCACACATCGCGTGGCAGTTGGCCAAACATAAAATGTGACCACGCCGGGATTTTCCCTGCGAACCAATTATGCTTAAAGCTGGAATCGTCGGTCTGCCCAACGTCGGGAAATCCACGTTGTTTAATGCCGTCACCCGTTCGCACAAGGCGCCGGCGGAGAATTACCCCTTTTGCACCATCGAGCCGAACCTCGGCGTCGTCTCCGTGCCGGAACCGCGGCTCGAACCGCTCGCCAAAATCGCAAAAACCCAGACCCTCATTCCCACGACGATTGAATTCGTGGACATCGCCGGCCTCGTGAAAGGCTCGTCGCACGGCGAAGGCCTGGGCAACAAGTTTTTGAGCCACATCCGCGAGGTGGACGCCATCCTGCATGTCGTCCGCTGCTTCGAGGACCCCGACATTGTGCACGTCACGGGCAGCGTGGATCCCGTGCGCGACATCGAAATCGTCACCACCGAACTGGTGCTGGCCGACATCGAAGCGGTCAAAAAGCGGCGGGAAAAAATCGCCAAGGACGTGAAACGCGCGGACAAACATGCGCAACTGGAGGAACACCTGCTGGAAAAGGTTGGCGCCCACCTGGACACGGGCAAACCGGCCAACACGCTGGCGCTGCCCCTTTCGCCCGATGAAAAAATCATCCTGCGCGGCTTCTTCCTCCTGACCGACAAGCCAACCGTCTTCGCCTGCAACGTCAAGGAAGGCGAGCTCGCCACCGCCGGCCAAAATCCCTTTGTCCAAAAGGTGCGTGACCACGTGAAGACTCATCTCGCGTGCGAAGCCGTCGTGGTCAGCGCGCAAATTGAAAGTGACCTCGTTGATTTGTCACCGGACGAGGCGAAGGAATTTTTGCAGGAACTCGGTGTGGCCGAATCCGGCGCCGGCCAGCTTATTCGGGCCGCGTATCATGTGCTCGGCTTGCGGACGTTTTTCACCTTCAACGAAAAAGAGGTCCGTGCGTGGACGATCCACGCCGGCGACACGGCCGTGAAGGCCGCTGGCACCATTCACACCGACTTCGAACGCGGGTTCATCAAGGCCGAGACGGTGAACTGGGATGATCTGATGAAGTGCGGCTCGGTCGGTCACGCCCGTGAAACCGGCCACTACCGCATCGAAGGCCGCGATTACGTCGTCAAGGACGGCGACGTGTTGCTGTTCAAATTCAACGTCTGATTCTTTGTAGCAGCCGACAGCGTCAATGCCGCCGGTAGTGTGTCAGTTTGATGAAAGCTGGCGGGTTGAACCGGAGACCGAAACCATAATTCCTAAATCCGAATGACTAAAGAATGCTCAAATGATTAAATGACCAACGCGCCAGCCAGGCTGCTTATTCGAGCTTAGGGCTTATTTCGCCATTATGGTTTAGGAATTAGTCATTTAATAGCAATGCGCTTTTCACGGGCTCCCATCGCCGATTTTTATCAAAATTACCCACCATACCACTACCATGCCGCCGCCAAGCTTGACAGCGGGGCCAGCCCTGTTACCTTGGTCTTGTGAACAGCAGCAAGCAAGTGAACAACGCATCCAGCAGCCAATATTTCTTTTATTGGTTTTGGCCGGTAAGCGCGCACTTGCGGCTGCGATAGAACTTTAACCAAACAAATCGCCGCAGGTCGCCAAACGCCTGCGGCGTTTTTGTTTTGGCAACCTTCGGTCAACCCATAAAAACCCATGATCATCGTGCTTAAACCCCGGATTTCGAGGAAGGAGGAGCGCTCCGTCCTCAAGGAAATTCGCAAACTCGGCTACATCCCCCACGTCATGCGCGGCGTGGCCCGCACCGTCATCGGCGCCATCGGCGACGAACTCACCCACGCCAACCTCGAGACGCTGGTCTCGCAATTCCCGCGCGCGGTCGAAAGTGTCACGCCCATCCAGAAGCGCTACAAGCTCGTCAGCCGCGAGGC
>DLMG01000184.1:2694-2936 GCA_002479245.1 Verrucomicrobia subdivision 3 bacterium UBA7542
CCGGCCAACTCCACCATCCGCGTCCGCGAACACGTCATCGGCGGCAAACAATTCCACGTCATGGCCGGGCCATGCTCGGTCGAAAGCGAGAAACAATTGCTTTCCACCGCCGAGGCGGTGAAGGCCGCCGGGGCGACCTTCCTGCGTGGTGGCGCGTTCAAGCCGCGCACGTCACCCTACGAATTCCAGGGACTCGGCGAAAAGGGCCTGAAGCTGCTTGACAAGGCGCGGCGCGCCACCGG
>DLMG01000184.1:3141-14942 GCA_002479245.1 Verrucomicrobia subdivision 3 bacterium UBA7542
CGCGGACTTTCGATGAAAATCGAGGAATGGCTGCTCGCGGGCGAATACGTCCTCGCCAACGAAAATCCAAATCTAATGTTTTGCGAACGCGGCATCCGCACATTCGAGACCTACACGCGCAACACGCTGGATCTCTCGACCATCCCCATCATCAAGCGCGAATCGCACTGCCCGATCGTGATTGACCCGAGCCAGGGCGCCGGGCGCGCGGACCTGGTGGCGGCGATGTGCAAGGGCGCGGTGGCGATGGGCGCGGACGCATTGTTGATTGAAGTGCATCCCAACCCGGCGGAAGCCTGGAGCGACGGCGCGCAACAGGTGTCGTTCGACATGTTCGCGAAGCTGATGCAGGAATTAAAGCCATTCATCCACTCTGCTGGGAGGGAATAAGCCCCGTTGACGTCTGATTCATTGGCGATTATCTTGTCGGCGTGAGCACGATTGCTGAAATCGAGGCCGTGTTGCCGAAATTATCCGCCGAGGAGCTCGAGCGGGTTGAACGGGCCGTTCACAACCAGTTCCGCCAGCGCGGCGGTGGGATTATTTACGACGACACTTACGGCGTCGAGACCGAGGCGGATTTAATTACCTCCGCCGACGAAGCCTTCCAAGCCTACGACAAAGCCGAGGTCAAACATGCCAAACGCCCGGCGCGGTGAAGTCTGGCTTGTGGACCTGGGCATGACCGCCAAAGTGCGTCCGGCGGTCATCTTTAACACGCCCTTTCGCAACGACGAACGCGCGCTTTTTGCCATCGTGCCGCACACGACGGCCTTGCGCGGCGGAAGATTTGAGGTGGTGGTGAATATCCCGTGGTTGGAAAACGGCGCGTTCGACGCGCAAGGATTGCGTCACATTCCCGGTTCAGTCCTGGTGCGTCGGCTCGGCGTGCTGAATCAATCGCAGATGGAAACAATCCTTCGGGCGATCAAAGTCTGGCTGGAAATCCCCTGACCGTCCTCGCCAACGAAAACCCAAACCTGATGTTCTGCGAACGCGGCATCCGGACATTCGAAACCTACACGCGCAACACGCTCGACCTCTCCACCATTCCCATCATCAAGCGCGAATCGCACTGCCCGATCGTGATTGACCCGAGCCAGGGCGCCGGGCGCGCGGACCTGGTGGCGGCGATGTGCAAGGGCGCGGTGGCGATGGGCGCGGACGCGTTGTTGATTGAAGTACATCCCAACCCGGCGGAAGCCTGGAGCGACGGCGCGCAACAGGTGTCGTTCGACATGTTCGCGAAGCTGATGCAGGAATTGAAGCCGTTCATTCGTGCCGCCGGCCGGGAATGACCGTCCGAATTTTTCACCACGGATGAACACGGCGTAAAGCCGCGTGGCGGCCACGCCGCTATACGCGGATAAACACGGATTTAACCGCAAAGAGAGAACGCAAAAGGTAGGGCGCGTTACTCCATGCGCGCCGCCCTTCGTTCATGTCACTCGCCTGCCGGGCCGTAGCTTCCCAGCGAAGGCCGGTCACCCGTTGCTCATCACCTGCCCGGCCGTAACTGTTTGACAGGAAAAATGGTTGGGCAATTCTATCCCCATGCAAGCCAACGCTCATTCCCGCCGGAATTTCGTCAGGCGCGCCGCCCTCCTGCCATTCTGCGCCACCGCGGTTTTAAGCGGTCTTCCGGCCCGGGCATACGAGCCGGTCAAACGCGCAGGCGATGCCGCGCTCAAAATCTCACTCAACGCCTATTCCTTCTACAAGCTGCTCACTGATTACAACCTGAACCCCGGCCAGGGCATCAGCCTGATGTCGTTGCTGGAATTCTGCGCGAAAAACAATTTCGACGCCATTGATCCCACGGGTTATTTCTTCCCCGGTTATCCTGCGGTGCCGGACGATGATTACATCAACACCTTCAAGCGGACGGCGTTCGAGTATGGCCTCGGCATCAGCGGGACGGGTGTCCGGAACAATTTCACCCCGGCGGACAAGGCGGAACGCGTGGCGGGCGTCAAGCACGTCAAGGATTGGGTGGTGGTGGCCGCCAAGCTCGGCGCGCCGGTGATCCGGGTGTTTTGCGACACGCAATCGTCCAGCAAGGGCTGGCAGGATGTGGCCAAAGGATTCACGCGCGAACAGGTGCAGGCGTGGATGGTGAATGCGTTGGGCGAATGCGCCGGACACGGCAAAAAATACGGCGTCATCATCGGCGTGCAGAACCACGGGGATTTTCTCCAGACCGGCGAACAGCTTCTGTCGCTGGTCAAGGCGGTCAATTCGGATTGGTGCGGCGTGATAGTGGACACGGGCAAGTTTGTCTCCCAAGATCCGTATCAGGACATCGCGCTGGTGGCGCCCTATGCGGTGAACTGGCAGATCAAGCAGAGCCAGGAGCGCCCGAATGGTGACGTGCCGACGGATCTGGTGAAACTCCTGCGCATCGTGCGGGCGTCCGGGTATCGTGGTTATCTGCCGATTGAGACGCTCGCGGTCAAGGGCCAGCCCTACGACCCGTTCACGGTGGTGCCGCCGTTCCTGAAACAGGTGCGGGAGGCGATGGCGCAGACCGTTTAGCCGGAGTTCCAGATTCATATCAGCTGCAAAAAGGCGCAAAAACCACAAGTCTTCAACCGCTGATTGACGCTGATGAACGCTGATTCCCATTCGGAATCAACGATTTACACAACGGCAGGCATTGTGAATAAGTCTTACATTATTTTCTTGCCTTACATTTTGATTTGTGTCATCCTTTATCCAGAATGACAGAATAATTATGAATACCGCCTACGTTACATCCAAAGGCCAGTTGGTCGTCCCCTCGCGCATCCGCCGCCGGTTCGGCATCAAACCGGGCACGCGCGTCAACTTTGTGGAGGAGGGCGACCGCATCATCTTCCAACCCGTCACCCGCGAATACATTGATTCGTTCTGCGGCATCTTCAAACTGAAACCCGGCGAGAAATCCGCCGTGCAGGAATTGCTGGAAGACCGCGCCGCCGAGCGCGAAAAGGAGAACAAGTGAAACCCACCGTTCTGGACGCCTCGGCGCTGCTGGCCATGTTCTTTGGCGAACCAGGCATGGAAAAAATGCGCGAACTCTTCCACAAAGCATCCGAAGCCGACCGCCCCGTCTTCATTAGCGCCGTCAACTGGGCGGAAGTCCTTTACCAGATGGAGCGCAAACAAGGCAAGATCGGCTACGACACCGCGCGCCAGTTTGAACGCACGACGCCATTGGAGGCCGTGCCGGTTGATCGTGAACTGGCGGAAGCCGCCGCACTTCTGAAAAACAAACACCACTTGGGACTGGCCGATGCCTTCGCCGCCGCGCTGGCAATGCAAAAAAAAGCCGAATTGATCGCGGGTGACAAAGAATTCAAAGCCGTGGAAACGGAAATCAAAGTTGTCTGGCTAAAATGACTTCGTCAAAAGCCAAAGCACTTTCGAATCACGAGATCGTTACCCTCGCGGTGTATTTGCTGGGTGGTGATTCGAAACGAATCGATACCGAAGATATCGCAGTGAAGGCCAATGAACTTGCCCCTGGGCGGTTTGCATGGAGGAAATATCCTAATCAAATAAACATTGAAAATGTGCGAACATTTCTTTCGGATGCCAAGAAACCAAAGAATGGGGCTTATCTCATTGGAGCTGGTAAAGATGGTTGGATATTGACTGGAGCGGGCCTGACGTTTGCAACGTCACGCGTGAAGGGATTGGGCGGCGTTGATCTTTCAAGGAAGGCGCTGAGCCCGAAAGAGCGTAACTGGGAGCGTCGCGAGCGGGAACGGATGCTTTCCAGCGATGCCTTCGCCAAGTTTTCGGCGAACCAAATTGATACAATTTCAACGCAAGAAGCCGAATCTTTTTTCCGCGTTGATGCGTATGTGACTGGCGAGGCGCGAAAGGAAAAAATTCTGCGAGCTAGGAACCGTTTTCGAGAAGACTCTGAACTAGGGCCTCTGATCAAATTACTGGAATCCAAACTTTCCAAAGGAGAATGAAATGAGTGCAACACTGAAACTGGTTGTTAAGAGTCATGTCGCCCGGGACTTGCTCCAAAGCGCCGGGCTGTTCAAAACCGACAAGTTGGTTGTTTGGGAATACGTGTCAAATGGCCTGCAATATGTTAGTGCAGGAACTAACCCTGTCGTCAAAGTTTCGCTCGATAGCCGGAAGAAGCAAATCTCGATTCAAGATAACGGTCGTGGAATGGATTGGAACGGGCTTCAGAATTTCTTTGTGATGCATGGTGAAAATCTCGATCGAAAAGAGGGGCTACCCGGTCGTGGACGGTTTGGGACGGGAAAATCTGCGGCATTCGGAATAGCGGACGTGTTGAGAATTACCACCATTCGAAATGGCAAGCGCTCAAAAGTAGAGCTAAAGCGCGCCAGCATTGAGTCAATGTCGTCTGAAGACCCGATTCCAGTTAAGATTCACGAGTCCGAGACACCCGTTTCCACACCAAGTGGAACATTGATTGAAATTGAAGGCGTTCATTTAAGGTCTTTGGATCAAGCGGGAATCATTCATTACATTGAGCGACATCTCGCGCATTGGCCAAAAAATGCAACCGTATTCGTCAACAATCACGAGTGCGAGTTCAATGAACCGCCAGTTGCATCGGAATTTCGTTTTACACCTGAAGGCGCGGCTCTCGAAAAACTTGGCGATGTGGAACTGGTGATCAAGGTCTCCAAATCCTTTTTGGACGATGAGCTTCGCGGAGTGTCAGTTTTTTCCAAAGGTATTTGGCATGAAACAACTCTGGCCGGCAGCGATGGGCGGGAAATGTCGCAATACATTTTTGGCGAAATCGATGTGCCTGCGCTCGACGATGATAAATCGCCCGTTGCGCCGTTCAACGTGAGCCGGTCAATGCAACTGAATCCAGAGAACGATTTGGTGCGTGCTATTCACGCATATGTCGGCAGCAAGGTTGAAGAGGTTCGGCGTTCTCTTTTGGAAGCAGACAAGAAACGAAGGGCTGAAGAGGATGCGAAGAAATTAGCGGAACAGGCTTCGGAAATAGCACGTGTTATCAACGAAGACTTTGAGGCATTTCGTCAACGTGTTGCCAGGATTCGAGCGAAGACACGCGGTGGGCCGAATCTAAGCCAAGACGACCAAGGTGGGAATGACTTGGGTGACGACTTAATTTTTGGTTCGGACGTGCCAGCAAGAGAAACCGCACCAACAGGAAGTCCTGGGAGAAACGGACTGCCGCAAGAAGAGGAGGTTTTGCCAACCCCGGGTATACCGCCTTTCAATCCGAGCGTTGAAACTGCGGAAAACGCCGAAGCAAAAGGGCGATTGGCAAGCGGGATTAACTCCCGCCGTCGCCCGGCGGGCGGTTTTCGTGTTGAGTTCAAGGAAATGGGTGAAGTTTCGGAACGCGCGCGTTACATCGAGGCTGAGCAAGCAATTCACATAAACTTGGAGCATCCGCAGATTGCAGCAGCGAAAGGAAACTTCTCTGTGGAAGATCCTTCGTTCAAACGCTTGGCCTACGAAGTTGCGTTCTCTGAATACGCAATCGCGATTGCCCAACTAAAAATCAAATCGGGTGACTGCTTTGACCTTACCGATCCAATTGTCGAAATTCGCGAGGCGCTAAATCGAATCACGCGAAAAGCAGCCAGTCTTTACGCGCAATGACAGTGTGTCACTGGCACAAACATGGGCATCTCGAAATATCCACGTTTCGGCCAGCGAATTGCGCCGTCAACATTACGGGACATTTTGGGGGCGGCAACGCCTGCTGGTATTCTGCCAGACAGCGAGGTGCGTTTCCGACAACTTGCCGCTCTTGATGAAACAGTCTGGCGATTGGCATCCCCCAAAAATTGTCAGAAGCTGGGAAACATTGTTGTTCAAGAAGTGCAGCGAAACCTTAAGCTGCTTCCTCTGATGATAAAATTCAGCACGTTGTCTCTGATTGCACGAAAGATACCATTGTGTGAACTCGAACTTGAACTTCGCACTTTTAATGCACTCAGCAAGCGATTCGGGCCGAGTATTCCACCTGAAACGCAAATTCATGAATTGCTGCGTGCTGGAGGTTTTGGCACTCGTTGCTTGGTTGACTTTTTGGCGTCGGTGGAGTCCTTCGCATCTCGTCCGCCCGAAACCCGGCAGTTTGAACTACCAATTAACCGCGAAGCCCCAGAGGAAGTTTCTCCAGAAGATTTGCCATCAAAAATCGAAGTTGAAATTTCTCACTATCCCAGACCAGGACATAGAATTGCGCCAAAGACGCTTAAGAGTGTGTTAAGCGTTCCCTCTGGGGACCGCCGCTTGGCAAATGTGCTGTTGTGCGACCTGGATGAATCAACGTGGGATAGACTCTCACCGGAACTCTGCCGCAAGCTTGGGAATGTTGTCGTTAATCGCGCCAGATTTATCACGGGCGCATTCCGCAAAAACGCGGCGAGTTTCAAGGTGCCAATGCCGAAAACAAAAGGCTGGCCCATAGTCCTGCAATTAGAGAAACGCACATTCAACAAACTCCGGGAAAAAGGGCTACTGGATAATCCAGGTCGCTTGGCAAAAATGACAGTTGCAGATTTAATTTGGATGTCAGGTTTCGGAGTGAAAAGCGTTGTGGATTTGTTGTCCTCGCTTGAATCACAAATGTCAGAAGCGCATGCGGTGACGTCTGAAGTTCTAGCAGCAGCGCAAAAATTATTACGCATCAAAGGTACAAGCGGCTTGCGTGTAGACGATCCGCGCTTTGGGCTGGCGTTACAAGCCTTGAGAATGCGCGGCAGAAATCTCCAAGAAATATGCGAGACGATTCTTGCTGGCGCACCTTGTCCAATGAACTCAAAATTGTTTGCCCGTCGTCTTGGGGAAATTCTTTCAACTTTGCAGGCGGCGCGTCGAATAACATTGGAGAATGAACTGCTGGACCTCCTCGCATTTGAACCGAAGGCTCGCGATCGCGATTTCACCGTTACACTTCTGGGATGGGATGGAAAAGGTGGAGAAACGCTTGAGGCGATTGGAAAAGCCTCGGGCATAACTCGGGAGCGGATTCGGCAAATCAGCCAGCGCCACATTGCCTATGTTAAAGCCAAGTCTCCGTATCTTCCAATTCTTGATCGAACGCTTGAAGTGGTTTCGGCGCAAGCGCCATGCTTGGCAACTAACTTGGAAAGCGTTTTGCAGGAAAAGCGGCTCTCGAAAGTCCCTTTCAAACTTCAAGGAGTCATCAACGCCGCAGAAGCCACCGGCCGTGACTGCGCCTTCATCATTGAGGCCGGAGATGGGCAGTCTTACGCTGTTCCACGGGAGTCGGCTGGCATCATGAAACAAATTTTACAACCAGCTCGGAAGGCCATCTCACATTGGGGCGTGACCACTATCGAAGATGTCGCGGCTGAAGTGAGTAGAAATCTCGGTAAAGAAGTCTCTGGCAAATTGATAGCAAGTGTAGTTAGTGCACAACCTGCCTTTGCATGGCTAGATGAAGCATCAGGCTGGTTCTGGCTGAGTTCGACGACCCGGAACGTTTTGCTAAATCAAATCGAAAAGATTTTGAGTGTCTGTGGACGGATTCACATAAGCGAACTTCGTTCCGGTGTTTCCCGCAACCATCGCCGCGAAGGGTTTGCGCCTCCGCAACGAGTCCTACTCGCAATGTGTCATCAAGCGGGAGCATACGAAGTAGTTGGGAATATGATTTGTGCAAACCCACCATTAGATTCTACGGAGATTCTTTCTGACAGCGAAAAGATTTTTATGGCTGTTTTTCACGAAACTGGACCACTCATAGAATCACGCAAACTTGAAAATGAATGTCTGAAACGGGGCATGAGCCACGCAACATTTGGGCAATCTCTCTCGTATTCACCAATCATCGCCAGATTTGCTCGCTGTGTTTACGGACTTCGTGGAACAGAAGTGCCACCGGGTTTGGCTGAATCTCTCGTCGTGGACCGCACTAAATCCCGGCGAGTGCTTGCAGATTACGGCTGGCTGGAGGACGGGAAGATATTTCTTACATACAAGCTGTCTTCGGGAACGCTGGCAAATGGGATTGTCAGCGTACCGGTAGGGATGAAACAGCACCTTGCCGGCCCGCACGAACTCCGCGTAGCTGATGGTGCGCCCATAGGTCGACTGGTGGTGAAAGACTCACAGGCTTGGGGACTTGGCCCGCTTTTCAGCCGACGTGGCGGCGACCCCGGTGATTCGCTCCGAATTCTTTTTGACCTCAAGACGAAGATTGCAATCGCAGAACTTGGACAAGCTTCAGTGGAAGAAGCGGATGAAGTTGCAGAACAATCAGCTTGAGTTGAAAACAAAAAGTGTCGCAATCAGCTTGCGAAAAATTTCTGAATTTCCTGCACCACTTCCACAAACCGGTCCACTTCGGCTTTGGTGTTGTAAAAATAGAAACTGGCGCGGGCGGTGGATTCCACGCCGAGCCGGTGCATGAGCGGTTGGGTGCAGTGATGGCCGCCGCGCAACGCTACGCCCGCCTGGTCCGCCAGCGTCACCACATCGTGGGCGTGAACGTCCTTGATCAGAAAGCTCACCAAGCCGGCGCGTCCGGTCTTCGGGCCGAATAGCCGGATGTTTTTCAATGCAGCCAGTTTTTCGTAGGCGTAGGTCGCGAGTTCCTGGTCGTGTTTCCAGATGTTTTCCCGGCCGATGGCGTCGAGATAATTCATCGCGGCGTGCAAGCCGATGGGGCCGGAAATGTCCGGTGTGCCGGCCTCGAACCGGTGCGGCGCCTTTTTGAATTCGGTCTTTTGGTATTCAACGGACAAAATCATTTCGCCGCCGCCCTGATACGGCGGCATGGCGTCGAGCAATTCCTGCCGGCCCCAAAGCACGCCAATGCCGGTCGGCCCGCAAATCTTGTGGCCGGAGAACGCGAGGAAATCGCAGCCGATGGCCTGCACGTCCACGGGCGTGTGCCCGGCGCTTTGCGCGGCATCCACAAGCGTGGTGATGCCGAGCTTGCGCGCGCGGGCGCAAAGGTCGGCAACCGGGTTCACTGTGCCCATCGAGTTCGAGATGTGGACCATTGCGAACAGCTTGACCTGCTTCGTGAGCAACGAATCGAGTTTGCTCATGTCGAGCAATCCTTCGTCGCCGGTGACCGGCACGTAAGCGAGCTTGGCGCCGGTGCGCTGGGCGAGCAATTGCCACGGCACAAGGTTGCTGTGGTGCTCCATTTCTGTGAGCAAAATCACGTTGCCGGATTTGAGATTCTTTGTGCCCCAGGAACTGGCAACCAGGTTGATGCCTTCGGTTGTGCCCCGCGTGAAAATAATTTCCTCGGCGTTGCGGGCGTTGATGAATTTCGCGGCGCGCGTCCGGGCGGCTTCGTAGCCCGCCGTGGCGCGATTGCTCAGTTCATGGATGCCGCGATGGACGTTGGCGTTGTCGTGTTCGTAATAATGCACCAGTGCGTCAATCACCGCGCGCGGCTTTTGCGACGTCGCGGCGTTGTCGAAATAAATCAGCGGCTTGCCGTGGACCTGCTGGTCGAGGATGGGGAAGTCGGCGCGTAGCTTTGGCCAGTTGGGGGCAGGTTGCGTCATGTTATTTAAATTTCAGTGAAAACCAGTTGTTCGTAATCGTCCTCGTCCTCGTTCTCGTCCTCGAAAACCACGAACTACAGCCGATTACGAGGACGAAGGACGAGAACGAGGAGGATTCTTTATCCGTGTGCATCCGTGTTTATCCGTGGTTGAATTACATCAATCCCAGTTGCAGTTTGGCCGCCTCGGTCATCATGCTCTGGTTCCACGGCGGGTCCCAGACCAGCTCCACGTTCGCCTCGTCAATCGGCTCCAGGCTCATCAACTTGTTTTGCACGTCCTGCGCGAGCGCCGGCCCCATGCCGCAACCGGGCGCGGTCAAAGTCATTTTCACGTCGGCCTTGAAACTGTTTTCGCCCACGGACGTGAGGTGGCAGTCGTAAATCAGACCGAGGTCCACGATGTTGACGGGAATCTCCGGGTCGTAACACGTCTTGAGCGCCTCCCAGATCTGCTTTTCCAGTTGTTCCTGTGTCATCGGGCCGCTGGTGGCCGCCGCCGGTTTGGGATGCACGTCGAGGCCGAGCGCATCGGCGTCTTTGCCGTCAATGCGGAACATGTTGCCGTTGACGACGACGGTATAACTGCCGCCGAGCGATTGCATGACGTAGGCCAGCCCGCCCTTTTGCAGCGTGACCTTGGTGCCGACGGGCACGACGGCGGCCTCGACGTCGCGGGTCAAAGTTTTTGCTTCGTTGGAATTCATAAAACACCTCTCAAATCAATCACTGCCGATATCTTCGCCGTTGTTGCGGCTGAAATCAATCAGGTCTGTTCGTTTTCCGTGCTCACTGGTTTGGCGTCGCCCTTGAGCGCCGCCATGACGGCATGCCAGGACAAAATCGCACATTTCACCCGCGCGGGAAATTTATGCACGCCGGCGAACACCGCCAGCTTGCCGACGTCACCTTGGACGTTGCCGGTGGTGACCATTTCGTGGACCCGCTCGAACATTTTTTCCACGTCCGCCTTCGTTTTGCCCTTGGCAAATTCGGTGAGCAGCGAGGCCGACGCCTTGGAAATGCAGCAGCCGGACCCGACGAAGCTGATGTCCTTGATGGTGTTGCCGTCCAGTGCCAGAAAAAGCTGCAACTGATCACCGCAGAGCGGGTTCCGACCTTGCGCGGAGCAGGTGGCCGCGGGCAATTCGTGGAAATTCCGCGGTTTCTTGCAGTGGTCAAGAATGACCTGCTGATAAAGATCGTTTAAGTCTTCGAACATGGCCGATAAATGAAATTCCTAATAACTAAACCATAATGACGAAGGAAGCCCGAAGCTCGAATAAACAGTCTGACTGGCGCATTGGTCATTGAGTCATTTGGAAATTCTTTAGTCATTAGGGTTTAGGGCTTGGGGTTTTTGCCTGGAAATTCTTAGGTCAGTTCGTTTTTGCGAGATGATGGTTCGCTTCCAGCCGGTCCCACACCAGCTTGTCCAGTTTCTCGCGCACGGAATCGTGCTTCACCCGCGCGATGATTTCGCCGGCGAAGGCGTGGATTAACATCCGCCGGGCATTGTCTGTGCCGATGCCGCGCGAACGCAGGTAAAAAATGGATTCCTCGTTCAACTGCCCGATCGTCGCGCCGTGCGTGCACTTTACGTCGTCGGCGTAAATCTCCAGTTGCGGCTTGGTGTCGGCCGTTGCGTCGTCGGAGAGCAGTAGGTTTTTGTTCGTCTGCTTGGCGTCGGTCTTCTGCGCGATTTCCCGGACCAGGATCCGCCCGTGAAAGACGCCCCGCGATTTGTCGTCGAGGATGCCGTTGAAATACTCGTGGCTGGCGCAATGGGGCTGGGCGTGCTCGACAATCATGTGATGGTCGGCAAGCTGCTCGCCGCGCGTCAGATAAAGGCCGTTGAGAATGCATTCCAGCCCTTCGCCCGCGAGTTTGGCGCGGATGTTGGTGCGCGACAGCTTCGCGCCGAGCGCAAAGGAATGGATGCTCACGTTGCTCGCGCGGCCAAGCTGGGCGGCAATCGTCGCCAGATGAAACGCGGCGTCAGCTTCGTCCTGAAATTTCACATGCTCCAGCACGGCGTTATCGCCGGCGGCAATTTCGGTGATGGTGTTGGTGAAGTACGCCACATTGTCCGCCGAAAGGTAACTTTCGATGACCGTTGCCCGGCTGTCCGCCCCAGCGACGACCAAGTTGCGCGGCTGGATGGTTTCGCCGCCTTGTTTGGCGGTGGAAATGAAAATGAACTGGATGGGTTCGGCGACCGAAACTCCGGCGGGCACTTGAACGAATCCGCCATCGGTGAAGAACGCCTGGTTCAACGCCG
>DLMG01000184.1:15023-17366 GCA_002479245.1 Verrucomicrobia subdivision 3 bacterium UBA7542
CAGGGCGTAAAGACTGAACTGCCTTTTGATGAATTCCGAATCCGCCACCAGCGCCGCCGTCAGGTTCGACACCCTCACCCCATCCGGCAATCCATGCACGGACGAGAGCGCCATCGAGTATTGGCCATTGACAAAAACGAGCCGGGCACCGGGCAACTGGGCGAATATGTATTTTCCCAGGGCGGCTTTGGCGGCGGCATCGTTTGCCGGTTCAGCGACGGGTTGGAGCGGCAGCCGGGCCAGCGGTGCCAAGTTGGTGAAACGCCAGTCTTCATCCTGCAACGTCGGGAAACCGAGTTCGGCAAAGCGCGCAATGCCCGCCTTGCGCAGCGGCAGCAGCCACGACGGCTGTAGCGCCGATTCAAAGCGTTCGAAGTTTTCGAGAAACGGCCCGATGCCCGGGGTTTGCGGCTTTGGTGTCATGATTTAATTGTCCAATTTTATGAATTAGACCCTCAATTTCCCATGCCCGGCACCGCAGTGCAAGTCTGGAGCGCGGGTTCCGGGAACGCTGGGCGAATCTTGATACTGCAAAAAGTCCAGTTGCATCGTTTCGGCAGGAACGCCGGATTTATCCGGCAGGACGTTAAATCGCGCGGGTCGCTGCCGTCCCGCTGAGCGGGACGGCGCTCCCAGGGCAAGACCGGCTGAAGCCGGAACTCCAAACGCTGGCGCACAATCGTCCGTGTGCTAACATGTTGTCGTGCTGACGCAAGACGACATCAAGAACGCGCTGAAGGCCGTCAAGTATCCCGGCTATTCGCGCGACATCGTTTCCTTTGGCCTCATCAAGGAAATTTCCGTCCCGCAAGGCGGGATCAGTGTCGTGATGCAACTGACCACATCGAATCCCGAAGCCGCGCGCCAGATCAAGGAAGACAGCGAGCGGGTTTTGAAGACGCTGCCCGGGGTGAAACTCGTCAACGTCGAAGTCAAACAACCCGCCGCCGGGCAGGCCGCGCCCACGGGTGCGTTGGCGAACCAAAACCGGGTGCCGGGCGTGAAACGCATCATTGCCATCGCCAGTGGCAAGGGCGGCGTCGGTAAATCCACCTGCTCGGTGAATCTGGCCTGTGCGCTGAAACAACTGGGTGCGCGGGTCGGTTTGCTGGATTGCGACATTTATGGGCCGAGCATTCCGCTGATGATGGGCGTTTGCGAGCGTCCGACGGTCAGCGAAGACGAGCGGCTCGTGCCGCCGTCCAATCACGGGGTGAAGGTGATGAGCATTGGGTTGTTGCTCGACGACGACCAGCCGGTGATCTGGCGCGGGCCGATGATTTCGAAAACGATTCAACAATTCCTGTTCGCGGTGGAATGGGGCGAGATGGATTTCCTGCTCGTGGATCTGCCGCCGGGCACGGGCGACGCGCAACTCTCGTTGTGCCAGGCCGTGCCGCTGGACGGCGGCATTATCGTGACCACGCCGCAGGAAGCGTCGCTCGGCGTTGTGCGCAAGGGCATCGCGATGTTCAAGAAGGTCAACGTGCCGATTCTCGGCATTGTCGAAAACATGAGTTATTTCACCACGCCCAACGGCGAGCGCGTGGAGATTTTCGGCCACGGCGGCGGCCACGCCGAGGCCGCGCGGCAGGACATTCCGTTCCTGGGCGAAGTGCCGATTTTCACTGAAATCCGGGAAGCGGGCGACCGTGGCGTGCCGATTGTGGTGTCCGCGCCGGGAAAACCGGCGGGGCGGGCGTTCATTCAAATTGCCGAAGTGCTGCGGAAAAAGCTGGCTTGAACGATTTGCAAAATGTTCATTTGAAAGAAAGTTGTTAGCAATGAAGATTTCGATTGCTAATTTTTCAGGCCGGATTTAAATTTAAGGTACGAATTCTGTATTTCATCTATGTCGAACGTTGCCAAAGATTCATCATCGGCGAACGATTTGTTAAAAAACTCTTCGCTTTACCGCGAGTTTCAGGCCGAGCGCGAAGAGATTTTGCGGCACAAGTGGATTGAGTCGGAGAAGGCCGGGCATGACATCGGCTTCGAGCGGGCATTGACGGATTGGATCATCAATCACCGCTCAAGCTGGCGCAAAACCCGCCAGGTCGCCGGTCACTGAAAACAAATTAAATATTCCTTTAACGCTGCCCGGTGAGGCGGCGAAGGAAACCATGAACGCCAAACGCGCAACGCGAAGCGGCTCCGCACACAAACGGAGCGGGTTCGCGATTTTCTTTTTCCGACCATCGTTCCCGATTTTTTGCCTTTCGAGGATGCTTTCAACTCTCAACCCCACGTCGCGTCGAAGTGAAGCGAAGACGGATCAACTCTCAACCTGCTTCCATGCCTGAATCCACCGTCATCCTCGATGCCATGGCGATCCAGCGCGCG
>DLMG01000184.1:17482-18253 GCA_002479245.1 Verrucomicrobia subdivision 3 bacterium UBA7542
GCGGAAGTCGTGCTGATCGGCATTCCCAAAGGCGGGGTGCCGCTCTCGCAGCGGCTCAGTGCGATTCTGGCCGGCATTTGGAACCAGCCGGTACCCGTGGGCACGCTCGATGTTTCGATGCACCGTGACGATCTTGATCAGCGCGCCGCACCCAAGGTTTATCCCACGGTCATCCCCTTCGATGTCACCGGCAAGACGGTTGTCCTCGTGGACGACGTGTTGTTCAGCGGCCGCACGGCGCGCGCCGCGATGGACGCGCTGAATGATTTTGGCCGGCCCAGAAAAATTCAACTGGCCGTGCTGGTGGACCGTGGCCATCGTGAATTGCCGATCAAGGCGGATTTCGTCGGTAAAAATGCGCCCACGGCGGCAAACGAAAAAATTTCCGTGTATCTGACAGAAGACAACGCGCCGGCGGACAAAGTGACGCTGGAGAGAAAATGACGAATGACGAAGCTCGAATGACTAAAGAATGTCAAAACGGTCGAATGACGATTGGGATTTCGGATTTTGTCATTCTTTCGTCATTAGGATTTCGTCATTAGAAGTTTCTAAAATGGCCTGGCACCGCAAACATCTGCTCGACATTGAATCGCTCACGGCGGACGAAATTGTCACCGTCCTCGACACGGCGCGGGCGTTCAAGGCGGTTGGCGAACGCGCCATCAAAAAAGTTCCGGCGCTGCGCGGCAAAACCATCGTCAACCTGTTCATTGAGCCGTCCACGCGGACGCGCATCAGTTTTGAACTGGCCGAGCAACGGTTGTCGGC
>DLMG01000114.1:0-19538 GCA_002479245.1 Verrucomicrobia subdivision 3 bacterium UBA7542
ACGGGATGCGGTATAACTTCCGTCTGCGGCTCGGCGACGGCGTTGCGCTCCGGCTCCGTTCCCGCCGTCTCTCCGCCTGCGCTACACTTCTTCCGCTCGCCGACCGCAGACCGAAGCCTCATCAAAATTGAGGAGCAACAGAGTCTCGCTGTTCATATCAATCTTGGGTGCGTGGTTCTGTCCGAAGTGGTAAAATGACGGTTATGAATAACACATTAATTGACAGATCAAAAACGGCGCTGGTGGTCATCGATCTCCAGAAAGGCATAGTCGGACGGCAAACCGCTCCCTATGCGTCGGACATCGTAGTTAAAAACACGGCGGCGATTGCCGAAGCGTTCAGGAAAAATGGCATGCCGGTTTTTTTAGTGAGGGTTGCTTTCTCCTTGGACGGAAAAGATGCCCTGCGGCCCGTTGTTGACGCGCCATGGCCAGCCCAAACCCCTCCGCCGGGCTGGGCGGACATTGTTCCGGAAGTGGGACCGAAACCGGGCGATTTCGTGATCACCAAACACCAGTGGGGCGCTTTCTACGGGACGGAACTTGATTTGCAACTCCGGCGGCGCGGCATGGCGACAATTATCCTGTGCGGCATAGCGACAAATATCGGGGTTGAGAGCACGGCACGGTTTGCTTATGAATACGGGTACAATCAGATTTTTGCGGAAGATGCCATGTCTGCCCTGTCGCTGGAAGAGCACACGTTCACAGTTACCAAGATATTTCCCCGCATTGGTTTGGTGAGAAAAACCGGAGAAATATTATCTGATCTCTTGCGCGATTGATTTCCGGCCACCGGATCATCGGCTTATTTCAAACAGTCGAATTCCTCAATAAAGCCGCAGTTTTCTCTTGGCGGTTGATTTCTGACCAGCTTTAATGCGCCCTCAAAATCAACGATTAACAAACAAAACAAACTAACCGAATTATGGCAAAAGCTCTGACCAAATCCCAAATTGCAGATGAACTCGCAACCAAGAGCAACATCACCAAGAAAGCGGCGGTGGAGATTCTCGAATTTATCGCGGAACTGGCCTACAAGAATGCCCAAAACACCTTCACCCTGCCCGGTATCGGCAAGCTGGTGCTGGTTGATCGCAAGGCTCGCGTCGGACGGAACCCGGCCACCGGCGAAACGATCCAGATCAAAGCCAAGCGCGTCGTGAAGTTCCGCGTGGCCAAGGCTGCCAAGGACGCCATCCTCGGTGCGAAATAAAAAACGGCCCTCTTTTGCAAGACGCTCTGAAATAAACAGAGTGCTTGGTATGTGTTCCAAAGTTATTCAGTCGGCGGCGAGGAGAAATCTTCAATCTCCCCACCAAGGTGACGCAGCATTCAAGACATAGAATCGTATCCGGCTGGGGGGACACGTCTAGCGCGGGCCGCTGGAGCGAAACCGGCTTCCCGGCGGATTTGCATCGAATTTCCAGACCGGGAGCATGTGAGGCTGGTGTTGCCCTCAAGGAACGCATGAAGATATTGTTACCTGTGGGATGATTTTGGGTTACCTTGTTTCGATTAAACCAATATGGAAATCAAATCAAGCCAGCGCCTTCGACTGTCTAAACTGTCGTCCGGCACAAAGCACTGGTAATCATTCGCCATGAAAACACGCCGCGACAGACCTGTAATCCGCGCCAGCCACGCCTCGCGGTGGTTGAGCATGTTTATTTTTGCCGCTGCAAGTTTTTGCTGGGCAACGTTGGTTTCCGCCCAATCGGTTCCCAATAGATTCTGGCAGGCGCAAAGCATTTACCAGATCATCACCGACCGTTTTTACGACGGGGACACGAACAACGACAATGCGGAAGGCACTTATGCCCCATCCGGCAACGGCGGCTCATCGGTGCATGGCGGGGATTTCGAGGGCATCGAGCAGAAATTGGACTACATCAAGGCGCTGGGGGCAACGGCCATTTGGATTTCGCCGATCGTGCTGAACACAGAGGGACAATTTCACGGCTACTCCGCTTGGAATTTCTACGAGGTGGCTCCGCATTGGGGCTCCATCTCCAATCTCCAGCACCTGGTCCAGGCGGCGCACGCGCGCGGGTTGCTGGTGATTGATGATATCGTCGTGAACCACGCGGGCGACCTTGTCACCGGCAGCGGGTCGGGTTATCCAAACTTTAACTACCCGGCTGGCTATACTCTTAGTTATGTGAACAGTTCGAAAACGTACCCGGCGCCCTTCAATCTGACAGCGACAAATCCGTCCCTCACCAATTTGTTCCACAACTATGGCAACATCCAGAATTTCAACGACACCAATCAGGTTGTATTGGGTTGGTTGGACGGCCTGAATGATTTCCGGACGGAAACGCCCTACGTTCGCTCGAACATGGCGGCGATTTACCAATATTGGATCAACCAGATTGGCTTTGATGGATTCCGGGTTGACACGGCCCTGGAAGTTGACATGGGGTGCTGGCAGAGTTTCTGTCCGGCGATTCATTCCTACGCGGCAACCAACGGCAATACCAACTTCTTCATGTTTGGCGAGGTTGATAACGGCTCGGAGACCATCGTGGCTCCCTATACGGGGACGGAAGATGGCGGGCCGTTCGAATTTGATTCAGTTGTGGATTACCCGCTTTACGACAACGCAATCCAAAGCGTATTCGCCACAGCCACCGGCGCCACCTCCTTGATCCAAAATCATTACAACTCTGTTGACGCCCTGTATGATCCCGCGTCGCGGATGCAACTGGTCACCTTCCTTGACAATCACGATAATCCCCGTTTTTTGAGCACCAGCGAGGCGAACAACAACACCAATCGGCTGGAAGTGGCGCTGGCTTTTCTTTACACCTCGCGCGGCATTCCGTGTCTGTATTACGGCACGGAACAGGGTTTTGATGGTACGACCGACCCGAATGACCGTGAGGATATGTTTGCCGGGGAATTCAAGGACGGCCCGGGAGGCACGGTTTTGCAGCTCAGTTCGCCGGGCGCGGATAATTTCAACACGACCCACCCGCTGTTCCTGTGGGTGGCCCAATTGAACAATTTTCGTCGGTTGTATCCTACGCTCACGCTCGGCTCATACGTTAATCAGGCCGACAATTTCACCGGCCCGGGATTATTTGCCTATTCCCGCGTGCTGAATACGCAGGAAGTGTTTGTGGTTTTCAACACAGCCAGTTCCAGCCAAACGTTGCCCGCGAGCACGCTGACTTATGCCGCGGGCACCGTGCTGGTGAATTTACTGAACACCAACGAAACCTACACGCTGACCACCGGCTCGCAAACACCCGCTATAACCGTGCCCAGCACCACCGCCAAAATTTTTATTGCGCAATCGCAGTGGCAGCCGCTTGATCCGGTGGTGATTAGCAACTCGCCCGCGCACTGGACAACCAATGTGCCGACTTGGTCGCCCGTGGTCTTGCAGTTCAGCAAACCGATGGACACGAACAGCGTTCAAAACGCCTTCAGCATCAGCCCGGCGGTCGGCGGCGCGTTCAGTTGGTCGCCCGCGAACGACACGATGACGTTTACCGCCGGCGGCGCGGGTCTGGCCGGGCTGGCCAACAGCGTCGTGCGTGTCACCAACTCTGCGGTGGACGCCGTTTCCGGCAATGCGATGTTCGCGCCCTATGAATTGAAATTCACCACCGCTGTAAGCGGCATCCACGACGTGACACCACCGTTCATTTCCCTGCAAACGCCAACGAACGGCGCGGTGATCGCCGGCAACCTGGCCATTTCCGGCATCGCCACCGACAACATCGCCGTGGCCAAAGTGGAGTTTCAATTTGACAACGACGCGTGGCAGACCGCGAGCGGCACGACCTCATGGAGCGCGAGCCTGAACAGCTCGAATTTTCTGAACGGTCCGCACCAAATTTCCGCCCGCGCGACTGATTCGTCGGGAAACATCTCCACGACGAACTCCGTGGGTGTCTGGTTTTTCAACGTGCCGGGAAGTTATCTTCAGCGTGTCAGCGGCGGCAACCCGGCGAACGTCACCGACTGCACCGGCAATGTCTGGCTCAAGGACACGGCTTATAGTTTTGGTTCGTTCGGCTATTCCGGCGGCACGACCGGTTACCTGGCCAACAACATCAGCGGCATTTGCGCCGGTGCGCAATCGCTTTACCAGCGGGAGCGCTACAGCACGTCGAGCGGCGGGTTTTATTACGAGTTCGATTGCCCTGAAGGCATTTACCAAATAACGCTGCTGGAGGCGGAGACCTATTGGAGCGGCCCGGGAGAACGCGAGTTCAACGTCTTCATCCAAGGCCGGCAGGTGCTGACCAATTTCGACATTTTCGCCGCCGCCGGCGGACAGAACATTCCCATCAGCCTTGTTTTCACCAACGCGGTGACGAATTCCCAACTGCAAATTTTATATACTCCGGGGGCTGCGGACAACGCGCGCATTTCGGGAATTCAAATCCTGAAAATCGCCGACGTGTTCAGCGACACGGATGGCATTCCCGACTGGTGGCGGCTGGCTTATTTCGGCCACGCCCTCGGCGAGGCAGCCGACAAATCGCGCGGCTCGGACGACGCGGACGGCGACGGCGTGTCGAACCTTACCGAATATCTTAATGGCACGAATCCGCTGAATCCGGCATCCTATCCGACTCCGCCGGTTTTCAACATCACGCACATTTCGGTGACAGCATCCAATGTCCAAATAAATTGCTCGACGGTGACCAACTGGAGTTTCCAGCTTCAGTGCCGCAACACACTTGACGCCTCTTCGTCCTGGACCAACATCGGTTCCGCCCTGCTTGGCACGAGCGGAACAATGGTATTGAGCGACGGCGGCGGTGCGACCAACTTCACAAGGTATTACCGCGTACAGGCGCGTTGAAATGTATCCGCCGCTCGGTCACGCTTGCACAAGCAGGCTATGGATGTGGGGTCGAGTTTTGATTTGCTTGAAAACCAAAAATTTCAAGCGGCGCGGGCAACAAGATTCTGTTTGGTCGTGGTCGCGGCCCAGGCCGCTGGTGTGAACTTTAGTCTGAGTGATCTTGGTTAAAGCAGCGCCAGTTGTTGTTCATTCGGCTCGCGCAAATTGCTGACCCCAAGCCCCAGCAGGCGCAGCGGCCGTGAAACCAGTTTCTCCCGGCCCAGCAGGAAACATCCCAGCCGGTAAATGTCAGCGATCTCGGTGATCGGTTCCTCGACGGAAAACTGACGCGTGAGAGTGGTGAAATCGCTGTAGCGCACCTTCACCTGGACCGTGTGCGCTCCCAATCGCCGGTGTTTGAGCCGTGACGAAATATCTGCTGCTTGTTCCTTCAGGCAGGCGCGCAGCACCTTCCGGTCGTCGGTGTCCTTGAGAAATGTTTCCTCGCCGCTGATGCTCTTGATCTCGTCTCCGAGTTCCAACGGGCGGTCGTCTTCGCCGAAAGCGAACTGTTTTAGTTTCGGCCCGAATGAGCCGACCAACGCACGCAGATCACCTGGGTAGTCCTGCAAGTCTCCGACCATGACAATGCCCGCCCGGTTCAGTGTCTGTTCGGTGACCTTGCCGACCCCGTAAAGCGCCCGCACCGGCAGCGGACGCAAAAACGACACCTTCTCCTGGTCGGTAATCACCGTGAGTCCATCAGGTTTTTTGTGGTCGCTGGCGATCTTGGCCAGCAGTTTGTTGGACGCAATGCCGATGGTGGCAGTCAACTGGCGTTCTAACAGAATCCGCTGTTTTAACTCCCGCGCCAGCGGCACGGCCTTGATCAGCGAGGCGTCCGCGTTCTCCGCCTGACAGATGGCGGACATGTCGAGATACGCCTCGTCAATGGACATGGGTTCGATGATCGCTCCGGTCTGGGCGACAATCTCCATGATGTGCCGGGATTCTTCCCGGTAATGATCCATGCGCGGACGCACGAAAATGCCCTTGGGACAAAGCCGCCCCGCCGTCGCGCTGGGCAGGGCCGAACGCACCCCAAACTTCCGCGCCTCATAGCTGGCAGCGCACACCACTCCGCGTTGTGTCGGAGGTGCGCCAACGATTACCGGCCGGCCACGCAGCTTCGGATCGTCGCGCTGTTCCACGGAAGCGTAAAATGCGTCCATGTCCAAATGGAAAACCACACGAAACATCACGACAGGAGTTTACAACGGAGGTTGGAAAGCCAGAAGACCTGTCACCTTTTTGTTTGGTTGGTACGTGATTCGGATGCTCATTTGTCAACGGCAGAATGCGTCAAAAATATCAAATACGTAACTGACCCGCCGGGCCGGTGATGTCAACCGCGAAGGAGGAACTGAAAGCGCCAACCGGCGCTGGCTCCAGCCAACAACTGCAATTGATGGATCGTCCCAGCCGGGCCTGGGTTACAGTGAATTCTTCCCCTGAGCCTTGGCTGTCTTCCAGCGCGCCCTGGCTGCCGCCGCAATTTTCGCACGGCCCGCCGCACTCATTTTGCGTCTGGCCTTCTTGACCGGTTTTGCGACTGATTTCCGTCCCTTAACTTTCGCCCACCGTGCTTTTTGCGCGGCAGCAATCTTTGCCCTGCCGGCTGCACTCATTTTGTGTTTTTTCTTCGGAGCAACCGCAGCAACGGGTTTTATCGAAGCACCCAAAATCCGACCAAGCTCATTTTCGAGCGATTGAATTTTATCCTTTAGGTCGGCGGCGCGACGCAATTGTTGCGATGATAGACTTGTCAGTAATGAACTCATGGCGGGCAATTAAGATTTTTGGCGGGGAAAAGTCAATGCGTGATTTTTTACTGGTCATGCTCCGTTAGTGAGGTTGCTTCGAATTGAGTGATCTGCCGCGCCAGGTCCTCCTCCATCATCCGGCGGAGTTCTGCCGCCGCCGCGACCCGATCCGTGCTCTCTATTGCCGATTCTTTTTCCGGCGCCAAACCCATCGCCTTGAGTTCCCGGGCGTGCGTCATCGCGATTCCCGCACCGAGCACCAGGTGCTTGGAACGGTGCGTCCGGAGCTTTCGCGGCCGCAAGCCCAAACCACCAACGTGCGTGTAATGCCGCGTCATGGACGGATGCTATGGCCGAAGGGCGCTGAAACCCAGCAGGATGCGGGTTGTTGGGGCACACGGTGGGGTCAGAAATATCTGCGTTTTAACTGGCATATAACTGACATCACGTTATACTGATTACCATGTTTTCTCCGGTTTACAGGATTACGCCCGCCATCACCAAGGCGCTCATGTCCATTGAAGCGGATCGCCAAGTGGTGTCAGATTTGCCAATTGATGTCACGGTGCTCGCGAGCCTGCGCGAAACGGCGCGGTTGGTTTCAACCCATTATTCAACGCAGATCGAGGGCAATCGCCTCACACAAGCGCAGGTGAAAGAGGCCATTGCGGGGGCGCGCTTTCCGGGCAAGGAACGCGACGAATTGGAAGTGCGCCATCATTACCGCGCCCTGGAAGAAATGGAGAGGCTTGCCGCTGCCGGAGAGCCACTGGCTGAAGGGCAACTGCGACGGCTTCATGGTCTGGTGATGACGGGCCAATCCAAGCCGACACCATATCGCGATGGACAGAACGTCATTCGCAACAGCCGCACCCAGGAAATCGTTTATATGCCGCCGGAAGCCAAAGCGGTTCCGGGTCTGATGTCAGATTTGGTAGAGTGGATCAACCAACAGCTTAATGAAGGGGATTTGCCCGTGCCGGTGATTGCGGCCCTGGCGCACTATCAATTCGCCACCATTCACCCCTACTATGACGGAAACGGCCGGACGGCAAGACTGCTGGCCAACCTGATCCTGCACAAGGCGGGTTACGGGTTAAAGGGCATCTATTCTCTTGATGAATACTATGCCCGCAATCTGGCGGGGTATTATGCCGGGCTGACGATTGGGCCTTCCCACAATTACCACCTTGGGCGCGCGGAAGCTGACACGACAGGGTTTCTGGATTTCTTTTGCGTGGGAATGGCGGACGCGTTCAGTGCCGTGCGCGCTCAGGCGGCAAAGGCGGCGAAGCGTGGCGCTCAAGACCAGAGCGGGCTTCTGCGCAACCTCGACCCGCGCGAAAGGCGACTGCTGGAACTTTTCCGTCGGAATGGAACAGCCACCGCTGCGGAAATCGCAAACCACCTCAAGCTCAGTCACCGCACTGTTGTTGGGCTGTGTCGGTCTTGGTTGAAAACAGGATTTTTAGAGCTACAGAATCGTTCGCGCAAGAACCGCGCCTATCGCCTGGGGCAGGCTTATTTGACCTTGATTGAATGACAAAGCACACACGAAGCCATAGACATGGGCTTGGGGATCGAATGGGGGAAATGATCGCAAGGTGTATGCTCCCGGACATGAACAATTCAACAGAACTCCAACAGTTGGCCGATTCAATTTCTGGCCTGGTTGCCACCATCTACCCTTCATTTCGAACGAGAAGGCATATCGGTCAGCGTCTCAATCGGTTGATTCAAATTTCATCTAAGCCCTTCACAGCTTTCACCCGCCAGCATTGCCAGTAAAGCGGCTTTTTGCTTGCGCCAGTTCTTCGCGGAGATTGTTTTCGCAATGGCTTGGATTTCGCGCAAGATTTCGCCCTGCTCGCGTTTTGCCGGCTCTGGCGTGGCTTCACCCATCACGGATGGCAATAGGGCAACGGCGCGGCCAGCGGCAAGCTCGCCAACGTGCGTGTAATGCCGCGTCATGGACGGGTTGCTATGGCCGACGATGCTTTCCACAACGGCCAACGGGGCGTTGCTTTCGCGGCAGAGCGAAACGAACGTGTGGCGCAGGCCCTTCAACTTGCAAGCAATGTCCACCGTGTGAAAGTTGGACGACTCGCAATTGACTGTCATCGCAGGGCAACGCCAAGGATTAGCAACTTGCCGTGCCGAAGCACGAGTGGCGCAGGCGGGCTGGTTCAATTCGTGGCAGCGGGCTACGGCTCGGCAAGCCAGCCTTTTCCTGGCAGAGAGTGAAGGCTGTCGCGCCGAAACGTAGTGAAGGCGGACGCGAACCAATTTTCCAACCACAAACGCTCCAAGCTACGGCCCGGCAGGCCAACGCCTTCGATTTTCGACTCCGCACGCGCGGAGCGATGTTGCCGATTTGCGATTTGGCAGCCGGTGGCCCCAAACTTCAAATGAAATCCAGTGCGAAGGATGAAGTAAAAAAGAAAGAGGCCGGACACTACTCCGGCCTCTCAATGAGAACTAAGCGCTTAAATCAGCGATTCGCAGTTGCGCGACCGCGAACGTTTTGTTGGATGCGGCGCCGCAGACCACGCCTTACTTCACACACAGAACACTGCGTTTCTGCATACCAACAATGGGATTAAAATACCAGAAACCGTGTCCCCTGCCAGTCACCAGTTCTGGTTACACGCAAACCCTTGAAAACAAAGGGAAACTGCTGAAATCCGGTCAACGGCGGAGAAATTTGGTCACGGCTTCGGTGCGGGTGCGGACCTGTAATTTTTCGTAAATGCGGCGAATGTAGGTATGCACGGTTTCATAGCTGATGCCCAATTTCTCCGAGATTTCCTTGTAGAGAAGTCCCTGGCTCAGGAAATCAAGCACTTCCTGTTCGCGCGGGGAAAGATGTTCCGCAGGTTGTGCCGTGGCCGCCGTTTGTTGAAATGATTGCACGACTTTGCGCGCGATGTGCATCGTCATCGGCGAACCGCCCCGGTGGACTTCCTGAATGGCTTCCAGCAATTCCTTGCTGGAGGTGCGTTTGAGCATGTAACCGTTGGCACCCGCGGTCAGCGCGTTGAAAATATTTTCCGTGTCTTCATAAACCGTGAGCATCATGACTTGGATTCCCGGCATCAGCGCCTTCAATTGCCGCACACATTCGACGCCGTTCATGCCGGGCAAATTGATGTCCATCAGCACGACATTGGGGCGGAGCTGGGGCAGGTCCTTCAGCGCGTCCTCGGCGCTGGCGTATTGGCTCAGGCAGCGGAAACCGTCCGACCGGTCGAGCAGGCGGGCCAGCGTCCCACGCAGCTTGTCATTGTCTTCAACGATGGAAACGGTGATGGGCATAGCGCTGATTTTTAAACCATTTTTCCAAAAGGAATGGCCAGGCACACAATCGTTCCGCCCCCGGTTCCGGGGCTGATCGAAAATTCTCCGTGAACATCTTCCATTCGCTTGCGCATGTTGCGAAGTCCGTTCCTCGTCGGTGTCGCATTTGCGTTCCGACCACCCAGGCCGCACCCGTTGTCTTCAATGTTCAGCGTAAAATTGCCGGGCTGCAATTGCAATCGCACCCGGACTTCGGACGCTTGCGCGTGTTTGACCACGTTGTTGACCGCTTCCTTGAAGGCAAGGAAAACGTTATGGCGGACTTCCGGAGGAATATTAACCGCCGGTAGTTGGACCGGCACCTCAACGCGGTAACGCAACCCGGCCAGCGCGAGATATTCCTGCGCGTAGTTGCAGACGTAATTGACCAGGCCTTCCAGCGTGTCGTTGGAAGGATTGACCGCCCAGACGATCTCGTCGAGGGAACGGGTTGTTTCGCGCGCGGTCTGGGAAATCTGCCGGGCGTGTGATTCAATTTCCGCCGGGGAATGCTTGTCCGCTTCCGCCATTTCGCTCAACAGCGCCACTTGCGTGAGATTCGCTCCAAGCTGGTCGTGCAGGTCGCGGGCGATGCGAAAACGTTCCTTTTCCAGCGCCTCCTGTTGTTCGAGCAATTGCAGTCGGCGCCGCAGCTTTTGCGTGGAAAGATAACGCACCACGGCAACGACGATTCCCACCAGACACAAGCTTGCGGCAGTGCGAAACCACCAAGTCTGCCAGAACTGAGGCTGCACCGTCACGTTGAGAACCCCGCCGGTTTCGTTCCACACACCGTCTTCATTGCCGGCAATGACGTGAAAACGATAATTCCCCGGCGGCACTTTGTTGTAATGAGCCACGCGCGTGTCGCCGGCTTCAGTCCATGCGGTCTCGTGGTCTTCCAAACGATATTTGAACCGCACTTCCCGGGGTGCGGAAAAATTCAAGGCCGTGTAATGAATTTCCAATTGTTCGTGACCGGGCGGAATCATGACGGACTGACGCCAGGCCGGACCCAACCGATTTGTTTTTTGTTCCCGGCCCTCGACGAGCACGGATTCAATCATGACCAGCGGTGGCTGGCGATTGGGCCTGAGGTTCGCAGGGTTCACTGACACCAAACCTTTGGTGGTGGGAAACCATAATATGCCATCCAGTGTGCGACACGCAGCGGGTTGTGAACCGGCCGAACATTCGCGCGTCGGCAGTCCGTCGGTTTCAACGTAAGTCCGGCACGAAATGAGGTTCGCCGTTTCATTGGCAAAATCGTTCAGCGATTGTTTTTGAATTCGCATCAATCCCGCATTGGAGCCGATCCATAAACAACCCCCGCCGTCTTCGATGATGTAATCAATGCTGTTGCTGGCGATCCCATTGTCCGTCGAATAACGAGTCCACCTTCCCTTGTAAAAGCGGGCCAGACCGTGTCCGGAGGTTCCAACCCACAAGACGCCGTCCCGATCCAGATAAAGACAGGAAATATCGTTGCCGGGCAATCCCCCATCCTCTTTTTGATAGGAAATAAATTTCCCGGCTTTGAAAAAATCCAGTCCGTGGCTTTCCGTTCCAATCCAAAGGTTGCCTTCAGCATCCTCCACGATGGCACGAACCACGAGACCATCCGGGGTCGTGTAAATCTTCCAGTCTTCTCCGTTCCAGCGCGCCAGACCGTTCTGGGTGCCCGCCCACAGCCATCCCTGATGATCTTCGAACAAGGCGAAGATTTGCGGGCCAAGGATTTCCGCGCCGGGCGCGGGTTGAAAATGGTTGGTTTGAAATTGGAAAAGTCCTTCATCCATGGTTCCAACCCAGACCTGTTGCTGGCGATCCACCAATACGGTCCAAGCACTTTGATGCCGGCTGACGCCAAAATCTTGCACGGAGTTTGTAATCCAATAAGAGACGCCATGTGCGTTGAAAGCCATCCACAAACCACCGGATTCGTCCCCGGATATCGATTGGACAACCCACGAACGATGTTCGGATGGGGTGTTGAAAATTTTCCTTTTGATTCGATCCAGACCCTCGCCGTCGGTTCCCACCCACAGGGTCCCTTCACGGTCCGTGCAGAGCGAAAGCACGAAGGCCGACGACAATCCCTGCTCCGTCGTGATGCGCTGATATTTTCCATCCGCGTCATACCAAAAAACGCCCTCGCCCAGTGTGCCGACAATCAAATTTCCTTCCTGGTCTTCACAAGCGGAAGTGACGGTTGAATTGCCCCACGGATACGGTCCGAAATCCCTTTCGGGTTGTGTGGCGTTCCATTTCTGGATTCGTCCGTCCATCAGCCGCCACGTGCCGCCGCGTTGCCCGGCAAGAATAAAATCGAGCCGGCGCGACTGGAGGGACTGGTCAATGACGAGGGTTGGCGGATGAAAATTGGACGACCGAAATGAAAATATCCCCCAGTTTTCGCCGATCCAGAGCGGGCCGGATTTTTCGGCGATGATCATCTGGCCAATCGCGGGCGAATTGAAATTAAAGTCCAAGGTTTCCAGCTTCCCGTTCTGGTAACGGCCCAGACGGGCGTCCGCCGTGTAGAGCCACACCGCGCCGGTGGCATCTTCACAGGCCGACACCAACCGGCCGTCATGGCCGGCACGCCCGATGTCAAAACCTTTGATTTTTCCATCCTGCACCAACGCCACACCCGCCGTGTCTGTTCCGATCCAAAGATTCGTGTGACTATCCTCAAACAGATGAACAATCCGGTCGCTGTTCAAACCCGGCGTGTTGTTTTGATTGAAAACGGTGAAACGGTTTCCGTCAAAACGCACCAGGCCGTTGAGCGTGCCGAGCCAGAGATAACCATCCCTGGTTTGAATCACGGAGATGACGGCGTTTTCTGGAAGCCCTTCCTTGCTGGTCCAAACATCCACAATGAACGGCAAACCGGACTGGTCGGTCACGGCCGCTGGCGCGGGTAAAATGAAGGAACCAACGCACAGCAACAGCCCTGCGAAATCCAGCTTCCAATGGGTCTTCGGCATATTTGATTGTTCGAATGATGCGAACCGGATGTCAGGATGTTTGAAAAACAATACGAACCCAATACTGAAGATGGAAATTATTTTTCCAAAATCACTTGCCAGACCGCCGCGATGGGTTAGGTTTGCCCTGCCCGATGAGAACTGGGCGCGTGGCGGGTGTGGGCGATATTAAATCGTGTGTGATTGCCCCACCCGCCCGCTTTTTGACCCAACTTCGGGCGGAGGGTTCAAATCCGCCCGCCGGTCGTCCTGACAAAATAAAAATCCCACGGTCGTTGGCTGCAGGAGCGGTTCTGAAAAATAAGCCGCTTAATTACTGACGATGATCTTGCGCGGCTTGACGCGTTCGGACTTCGGCAGGATCAGGGTCAGCATGCCCTGCTCCATCTTCGCCGAGATTTTGCTTGTATCAATCGCCGGGTCGAGCTCAAACACGCGCAGGTAATCCGCCCCGGAACGTTCACGGAGCAAAAGCCCGCCGTTGACCGGCTCCGCCGCGCGCCGCCCCAGGACGGTGATTTCATTGCCTTCGAGCGTGATTTCCAGGCCGTCCTTGTTCACGCCCGGCATTTCCGCCTCGAGGGCGTAGCCGTCCCCGGTTTCAAATATGTTCACCACCGGCACCACGAATTCCTGGTGCTCCGTTCGTTCGGCTGCTGCCTTCGGTTCTGCCTGTACAATTGCTTTCATGTTTTTCCTTTGGTTGAAATTGGGGCCGGGCGCGATGAGGACATCACGCTCCGCTTTTTTAGTTCACGTTTTCGTCAATTTGTTTCGGTTTCGCCGCTTCGGTATTTGGCAGGGTGATGATCAGGACGCCGTCCTTGTATTGCGCCTTGACCTTGTCTGCCGCCACCGGGGCCGACAATGTCACCGTGCGCTGGAATTTGCCAAAGAAGCGCTCCGTCCGACAGACCTCGGCTTCCTCATATTTCTTTTCCGCCTTGCGTTCGCCGGAGATGCTTAACACCCCGTCGTGCAACGTAACGTCAATCTCCTCCCGCTTCATGCCGGGCAATTCGGCCTGGACAACAAAGTTGTCCTTGTCCTCGTGAACGTCGAGTGCCGGAATCCAGCCGCTCAACAGTTGTGAGGTGCGGGCCAGATCGGCCCAAGGCGGTTCAAACAGTCGATCCAGTTCATCGCGCAAGCTCGACGGCCGCCCGAAACCCGCCCAACCCAAATCAGGTCTTTGATATCGCGTCAGATTCATACAGTTATCCTTTCGTTGATTGTTCAAATTGATTTCAGCTTCAAAAATGCCAGACGGAATAAAAAGTCACATGATTCTTATTGAAAACAACTTGCAAACATTAAAATGAGAAACGCCGTTGAATAAGCAGGGTCATATTGGCACAAACATTGTGTCAAAGGTGACAAATTTGCGCCACGATTTACATTCGTGTTGCCTCTGATTTTGAAAATAAAAAAGCCCCAAGCCGGCCGGCTTGGGGTGTGGTGGAGAATCTGAGTTTTAGTCAAAGGCATGACCGGCGCAGCACAGAACATCTTTGACTTTGTGCCGGACCAAATCCTTGACATAGGTGCGCGCCGGGCCGAGGTATTTGCGCGGATCGAATTCCTTCGGGTTTTCCGAGAAAACCTTGCGGATGCCGGCGGTCATGGCCAGACGCAGGTCGGTGTCAATGTTGACCTTTGTGCAACCCACGCGGCGCGCGACTTCGATGTCGGCTTCCGGCACGCCCTGGGCGTCGGGCATCTTGCCGCCGTATTTGTTGATCTCGGCCACGAGATATTGCGGCACGCTGGAAGCGCCATGGAGCACCAGCGGGTAATCGCCGAGACCGGCATCCATAAGCGCCTTCTTGATGGCCTTGAGACGTTCGAGATCCAGATGCTGTTCGCCCTTGAATTTGTAAGCCCCGTGGCTGTTGCCAATGGCGATGGCCAGTGAATCCACGCCGGATTCCCTGACAAATTTGACGGCTTCGTCCGGGTTGGTGTAATGACCGCTGGTGGAATGGCCGCCGCCTTCCTCGCCTTCGTCGAATTGCGCACCGACCAGGTGGCCGAGTTCGCCTTCGACAGAGCAGTTGAATTTGTGCGCGTAGTCCACGACCTTTTTACAAATCTCGACGTTTTTGTCAAATGGCTCGTGGCTGGCGTCAATCATCACGCTGGTGAAACCTTCATCAATGCACTGTTTGCACAGTTCGAAGGTGTCGCCGTGGTCCAGGTGGACGGTAATGGGGATGTTGGACAGGCTGACCGCCGCCTCAATGAGTTTTTTGAGATAGACCGGGTTTGCGTATTGACGGGCGCCTTTGGAAATTTGGAGGATCAACGGCGCCTTTTCCTCTTCACAGGCCTCAACGATGGCCTGGATGAGTTCCATGTTGTTGACGTTGAACGCGCCAAGGGCGTATTTGCCTTTCAACGCCTTTGCGAACAGTTCTTTGGTATGTGTCAGTGGCATAAGTTTTGGAATTTGATTGTCGTATCAACCAACCGGGATTTCCCCGATGGGAAGGTATAATAATGCAACTTTTCCGAAAGGAAACAAAAAACGCGGCCTCCCACCAACCAACCGCTGCCAAAATTTGGCGATAAATTGCCTTGCGATTTCGCGTCTTTGCGCGAAAAGAAGTCCGTGCAAGCGCATTTTCTCCTCGGTCCGGCCGGCAGCGGCAAGACGTTTCGCTGTCTCGCGGAAATCCGGGTTGCCCTGGCGGCATCGCCGGAAGGCCCGCCGCTGGTTCTGCTCGCGCCCAAGCAGGCGACGTTTCAACTCGAACGCCAGTTGCTCGCCGATGGCGCTCCGCAAGGGTACACGCGCTTGAATATTTTTTCGTTCGAGCGGCTCGCGCGGTTTGTCCTGGACGCGCGCGGCGTCCCGATGCCAGCGGGATTGCTCGCCGAGGAAGGCCGCGTGATGGTGCTGCGCGCCTTGTTGATGCGCCACGAGGACAAACTGAAATTGTTTCGCCCAAGCGCGCGCCGCCCCGGGTTCGCCCGGCAACTCAGCCAGTTGCTTGGCGAACTGCAACAGCATCAATTCACACCCGCCAAGCTTCGTTCGTTGTCCCAGCGCACCGGCTTGCGCCACGAACTTCAGGATAAACTCCACGACCTTGCGCTCCTGTTCGAGGCCTACATCAACTGGCTCGCCGAAAACAAATTGCAGGACGGAAACCGATTGCTTGATGCGGCGACGGAAAGTCTCAAGTCCAACTCCGCTGTCGCGCGAGCGGGCGCCCAAAGCCCAAAATCAGCCGGCAATCCGGGCGCTTCGCCATCTTCCATCTTCCATCTTCCATCTTCGCTGCAAATTTCCAACTTGTGGCTCGACGGCTTTGCGGAAATGACGCCGCAGGAACTGGATTTGCTCGCCGCCGTCGTCCCGTTTTGCGGTCGCGCGACACTGGCGTTTTGCCTGGAAAACGAACCCGAAGCCGAAACTTCATGGCTCTCCATCTGGTCGGCCATCGGCAAAACCTTTCAACAGTGCCGCCAGCGCCTCACAAACATGCCGGATTGCGAAGTCAAAATTGAAATTCTCAAGCGCGACCCAAAAACAAGCCGCTTCGCCGGGAATCCGGCTTTGCAGCATCTTGAAGCCAGTTGGAATGCAATCCCCGGGCTTGGAGTTCCGCCTTCAGGCGGCCAGGCACCGTTGACTGCCAACCGCCTGAAGGCGGAACTCCAAACAAAACGCATCCGGATTATCGCGTGCATTAATCCCGAAACCGAAGCGGCGTTCGCGGCGCGCGAAATTCTCAAGTTCGTCCGTGGTGGCGCGCGTTTCCGCGACTGCGCGGTGGTCGTGCGCAATCTCGACGGCTATCACAAACCGCTGGAGCGCGCGTTTCGTCGCTGCGGTATTCCGTTCTTTCTCGACCGGCGGGAATCTGTGGCGCATCACCCCCTGGCGGAACTGACCCGCAGCGCGCTCCGCACGGTCACGTTCGACTGGCCGCATGATGACTGGTTTGCCGCGCTCAAGGCCGGTTTTTCGCCGGTGGACGAAACCGAAATTGACCGGCTTGAAAATGAAGCGCTCGCCCGCGGCTGGCATGGCGCAAAATGGCGCAAACCCATTCAAATCGCGGAAAACCCCGAATTGTCCAAGTCCCTCGAACGGCTGCGCGAAATAATTTTGCCACCCTTTCAAAATTTTGCCGGACAACTCGCGCATTGGGAAAACAAGCCGAACGGCGGGCAACTAACCAACGCCCTGCGTGAACTGTGGAATGAACTCGACGTGGAAAAGACCCTGGAACAATGGAGCCTGGCCAATGCGGAATGCCTTCCATCACTCGTCACTCGTCACTCGTCACTTCACCTGACCGTCTGGGAACAAATGAATGCGTGGCTCGACAATGTCGCCCTTGCGTTTTCAGACGAGGCGCTGGCGTTGCGCGATTGGCTGCCGATTTTGGAGGCCGGCCTCGCGAACTTGACCGTCGGCGTCATTCCACCCGCGCTCGATCAAGTGCTCATCGGCGCGATTGACCGCGCCCGCAATCCTGATTTGAAACTGGCGCTTGTGCTCGGCGTGAACGAGACGATTTTCCCCGCCGCGCCGGCTGCGCCAACGATTTTGACGGACGCCGACCGCGACGAAATGAGCCAATACACTGGCGCGCCCGGCCCCGATTTGCGCGAACGCCTGGCGCGCGAGCGTTATCTCGGCTACATCGCCTGCACGCGCGCCAGCGAAAGACTCGTTGTGACTTTTTCGCGTCACGACACGGAAGACAAGACGCTGAATCCATCGCCGTTCATCGCGCATCTGCGGCGGATTTTTCCCGGACTCGACATCGAAGAATCCAGCGGTGAAATCAAATTGGCCGCTGCGGAACACGTGAGCGAAATCGCGCCGTCTTTGATGGCGGTTTGGTCGTCGGAACAGGAGCGCCGGCCTCCGGCACGGCATGATACAAATGATGGCCAGCAACATGCCGTGCCGGAGGCCGGCGCTCCATCGCGGTTCACAGTCGTAAACCCTGCGGCTGGGACTGTTAAACACTGGGATGAATTGCTCGCACTTCCAACTCTGGCTGAATTGATGAAAAGCTTGCGCGCTTTGCGCGAGCCGGATTCTACGGAAAGTTTATCACCCGCGCTGGCGGAAAAACTTTTTGGTCCGACCCTGTACTCCTCGGTGAGCCGGTTGGAGGAGTTTGCTGCGTGTCCATTCCGTTTTTTCATTCATTCCGGGCTGCAGGCCGAGGAGCGGAAGGTTTTTGAGCTGGATGCGCGCGAGCAGGGGAGTTTTCAGCATGAGGTGTTGAAAATGTTCCACGAGCAATTGAGCGCCGAAGGCAAACGCTGGCGCGACATCACATCACCGGACGCCCGTGAACGCGTGGGCAAAATCGCCGCTGTTCTCGCGTTGAATTATCGCGACGGCTTGTTGCGCGCCGGCGAGCAAAGCCGGTTCACCGCGCGCGTGCTGGCGGAGTCGTTGCAGGATTTCGTCGAAACACTGGTGACCTGGATGCGCGGGCAATATGAATTCGATCCGGCGGTGGCCGAACTCGAATTTGGTTTCGGCGCCGGTGGCGCGCCCGCGTGGAAAATTGATTTGGGCGCCGGACACCGGCTCGCGCTCCGGGGCCGGATTGACCGCATTGATTTGTGCCGTGAACCCGGCGACCGCGCGTTGTGTGTGGTGATGGATTACAAATCCGGCCAGCGAAAACCCGACAAGATTCTGGTCGAACACGGCGTGCAATTGCAATTGCTGGCGTATCTGGCGGCAATCCGAAGCTGGCCGCCGGAAGTTTGGGCGGAATTGAATCTGCCTGCCTTTTTCTCCCTCTCCTCCCTGAAGGAGGAGAGGGCCGGGGAGAGGAGGCCAATAGTTTCAAAATCAAATCCCCTCGCCCCAGCCCTCTCCCCGCTTGGGCGGGGAGAGGGAGAAGAACCAAAACAATTTGGCGCGTTAAAAATCGCCCCCACCGGGGTTTTTTACGTGAACCTGCGCGGGCAATATGAAGGCGGCGGCACACGCAACGAAGCGCTGGCGGACGCGGACGACGCGCGCAAACGCGCTTATCGTCACGCCGGACGCTTTGACGCAAGTTTTTTGGGCAAGTTTGACAACCGCCCGAATGTGCCGTGCGGCGACCAGTTTAATTATAACCGCAACCACGACGGCTCGCTGCGCAAAGGTTCGACTGAAGCGCTGCCGCGGACGGAATTTGAAAAGTTGCTCGACCGCGTTGAAGCGCAGTTGCAGGAAATGGGGCGGGCGATTTTTTCCGGCGCGGCGCAGGTGGATCCGTATCGTAAAAACCGCGAAACGCCGTGTGAATTTTGCGATTATCGCGCCGTGTGCCGGATTGATCCGTGGACGCACCGGTATCGTGTGTTGCGTCCGGCAGCGGAGAAAGCCTTCGATAACTCAGGCGTTTCATAATGCGGACAAGGCGCCGCCGTTGCCGGTCACCAAGCCCCGACTCCGCCGCCCGCTCAAATGTAGCAGTTCATATTGTCATTGGCGCACAAAAGTTCATGGGGAAATCTCGAGGACAGTTCGTCTGCTGGTAAAGCGCCAGGGGACTGGCGCACTCCAAGACGCTTCGCGTACTTCAGGAATCATCGTGTCGCGCA
>DLMG01000114.1:19666-19823 GCA_002479245.1 Verrucomicrobia subdivision 3 bacterium UBA7542
CGGCCCTCCGCCGCTTTTTCCAGAGGTATGTCAAACCGTGCCATTGTTAACTGGAACTGCCATAATATGACAGTCGTATTTCATCCCTTGCGCTTTCCACTTGTTGGAGATAAACTGTTAAAATGAATACTATGAATACAAATAATATCATTACGAA
>DLMG01000093.1 GCA_002479245.1 Verrucomicrobia subdivision 3 bacterium UBA7542
GTCAGGGCGACGATGACTTTGTGGCTGCGCTTGAAGAACGATTCGATCTCCTGCAACGCGTCGGACGAATAATCGAACGATACGAAGAAGCCTTTCTTGCAATCTTCGCGCATCATCATGGCTTCAAAGGCGTCAATGTCAGGGCGGCCGGCCTTGTCTTTTTGTTTTACTTGGATGGGATACCAGCGTTCTTTCAGGCCGAGTTCGCCTTCCTGCTGCTTGCGCGGGGCGGCGCTGGATGAGACGGGGAAGATGCGGCCATCCACGCCCATGTCGCCGACCTGCACCTTGTTCGGGATGTGCCGAGGGCGATGACGGCCCAGTTCTCAAATTCAAACGGCGGGATGATGCGCAGCTTCTCCACCGTCCACCGCAGGTCGCGGACAACGAAGCCGCGTCCGGCGCGCCAGAGCATTCGCTTTCCGGCAACGCGCAAACGTCGCGCAGGCGTTTGGCCATGACGCACAGGCATGGGCGAAATATCAATGCCAATCACAGCGCGCGGATTTTCAAAAGGAACGGTGGATGATAAAAGAGCAAAAACTAAAACCCCCTCACACACCGAAACCCAACGTCGTTGAGGACTTGGGGCGGGTAGGAGTTGATGCGACTGGCGCACCGCGCGTCGATGGCGTTGTCGTTCCAATCGCCGCCGCGCAACACACGGAAGTTCGATCCTGGCCCCGCTCCGGTTGGATTAGTTGTGGTGGGTTGGCCATACGGCGTCCCCCACCAGTCCCAACACCACTCGATTACATTCCCGGCCATGTCGTAGAGACCATATCCATTTACATCAAACGAACCCACCGGACTCGGGCCTGAAGGTGAGCTATTCGGCCCCAAATCATAGCTATAGCAGCCTGTGCAGGCAATGTATTGAGCCTGGTTTGTATGGATAACATTGCCCCACGGAAACCGCCGCCCGATTCCGCCCCCGCGCGCCGCCTTCTCCCATTCCGCCTCCGTCGGCAACCGATAGCCGTTCACCGTCAAATTCTGATAGACCGTGGTGCCATTGTCGCCATTCGTGAACACCTGGGTAAAACCCGCATCCGTGTAATAACACGGCGTCAACCCCGCCTGCTGCGACCGGGCATTGCTCCACTTTACACAATCAAACCAGTCCACCGTCTCCACCGGATAATTCGTTCCCGTGCCCCCATTCGCACCCGCATCCACAAAATTGTAGCCGTGGCTCGTGGCATACGCATACACGTTCGTCCACAAACCATAGGTGACCAGGTTCACGTCCATGACAAACGCCGAGACATAGACGTTCGTGGGGATGGCATCGCTCTCGCCATCCAGCGTGTCCCCCATCGTAAACCAACCCGCCGGAATCAACGCCATGCCCGCCGGCGTGGTCGTGGGCATCAGCCGAAAGAAGCCGGCCGGTGCCGCATTTGTCACCTCCGCCGCATTGACCGCGAACGCCGTTCTCGCCGTCAACCAGTTGGTTGACGAAAGGTTGGTGGCGGTTTGCAAAACATAATTCGTCGGGCTGTTCGGCCAGTAAAGGACGGATTGCCCACCCGCCGGGGCGATGCCCAGATTCGTGACTTGTGCGAGTGCCGAGTGAACGCCAACAAACCAGGCCAGCACAATGAAGCAATAGTGCAGTTTGGTTCTCATAAAATTATCGGTTTAGTTTTCATAGCTATCTGCGTTTTCCGATCAGCCTGACCGCCATCATGGCAAAGCCTTACGCTCACCAGTTCAAAAGGGTTAAAGCGTAAAAGAGCAAAAACTAAAGTCCCCTCACACAACGGAACCCGTAGCCGTAGTTGGCGGCGTTCGGGAAGTCGTCGTCGTAGCGAGAGGCACTGCGCGCGAAGGTGGCGTGGTTGTCCCAAGGGCCGCCGCGTAACACACGCAAGTTTTCCAGGCTTGAGGCCGGTCCGGTTGGATTAGTAGTTGTTGGTTGACCATACGGCGTCCCATACCAATCCCAACACCACTCCAATACATTCCCCGCCATGTCATATAGCCCATATCCGTTCGCCGGAAATGATCCCACCGGACTTGTGTAGGGATAATTCCCTTTATCTCCACCAGAAAACGCCGGATCATAATCAATCGCCGTGGACAAATCGTAGGCGAAACCATACGGATCAAGCGACAAGGGATCCCCGGAGTAATTTGCCTGACTCCAAGAAATAGTATTCCCCCACGGAAACCGCTGTCCGATCAACCCGCCCCGCGCCGCCTTCTCCCACTCCGCCTCCGTCGGCAACCGATACCCGTTCGTTCTCCAGTTCGCATACACCGCCGTCGTGCCACTGTCCCCATTGGTGAACACCCGCGTGAACCCTGCATCTGTGTAATACACCGGCGTCAACCCCGCCTGCTGCGAACGCGCATTGCACCACTTCACACAGTCATACCAGTCCACCGTCTGCACCGGATGATTCACCGCCTTGCCCATTCCCGCATTCACAAAGCTGTAGCCGTGGCTCGTCGCGTAGCTATAAACCCCCTGCCATTGACTCAAACTCACCAGATTCACATCCATGTAGAACGCCGACACCGTCACGTTGATGGGGATGGCGTCGTTCTCACCATCCAAAGTGTCCCCCATCGTGAACACCCCGGCCGGAATCAGCGTCATCCCGGCGGGCAGGTTGAACGAAACAATGAGGTTGGTGCTGACGCTGCCGCCGGCCACAAGCTGATCGTAATCCACCCAGTTGACGCCGCCGGCCAGGGTGGTGGAGATCTGCACCGTGTAGGTCGCGCCCGGCGTCGCTCCGCTCCAGACCAGCGTGCCATCCGCCCGGAACGCCGTGATGGTCACCGCCGTCGGCCCGACGATGCGGAAGAACTGCGCGGCCTGCGCGGTGGCTTGGTAAACGCCGGCCAGCAGGGCCAGCCCGATAAACAGTGCATTGAGTTTGGTTTTCATGGATGTTTCATTGGTTGGTTGTTATCGTTATTGACTCAACCGGTAAAACTTCTGCGTGCCGGAAAGGGGATTGGTCACGGTGTTCTGCCCGCTGATGGTGGTCCAGACCGGAGCCGCGAGATTGGTGGCGGACTGCAACGTGAACCCCGGCTCCGACCAGGTCAAAATGACATTGGTGCCGGAAAGATTAATGGCCAGTTGCGGCGTGCTGACCACCGGCACCAGCGAAAGGCTGAAAACGGTGCCATCTCCAGCACTGCCGCCTCCTCCCGTCGTGCCATACAGAATATTGCCCAACAAAATCATACTACTGCCTGGACTGGCTCCATCGCTGCCACCAAAAGTATGCAGGATCGTAAAACCCGTGCCATTGGTGCTGACGGCAAACACGGTGCCATCTTCTGAACTGCCACCATACTGGGCCGTCCCATACAGGGTGCTGCCTGATAAAATCAATTCGGCCTTCGGATATCCTCCGTCGTTGCCTCCCGTGAAATTATACAGATTCGTAAACCCCGTGCCATCGGTATTGACGGCGAACACGGTGCCATAGTCCGAAGTGCCGCCATACTGGGCCGTTCCATACAGTGTGTTGCCTGATAAAACCAATTTGCCCTGCGGCCAATACCCGTCGTTAGGAATACTGGCAAAACTATGCAGGTTCGTAAAATCTGTGCTGTCAGTATTGACGCCAAACACCGTGCCGGCTCCCTCACTGCCACCATTATACGCGGTCCCATACAAGGTATTGCCCAACAAAATTAATCCAGCAACCGGACCATTGCCATCAACGCCGCCGGTGAAGCTATAAACAGCTGAAACGCCCCCCGTGCCGCTTGTGTTGACGGCGAAGACCGTTCCATAATATCCACTGCCGTCTTGACTTGCCGTTCCATAAAGGGTGTTGCCTGATAACAGTAAACTACCCTCCGGATAAGCTCCATTTGCCCCGCTGAAGCTGGTCAGGTTGGTAAACCCCGTGCCATTCGTATTGATGGCAAACACAGTATTGCCAGCATACGTTGTCCCATACAACGTATTGCCCACCAGAAGCACCGCGTTCGGACTCGATCCTCTGGCAAAACTATGCAGATTTGTGTAACCACTGCCATCGGTGTTGAGAGCGAACACGGTGCCAGAGCCATTGGTGCCGCCACTTGAGGCCGTTCCATACAACCTGTCGCCAGATAAAATCACCGCAACCGGTCTGTATCCGTCTGGATTGTTGGTAAAACTATGCAGGGTCTTGAAGGTTTGCGCCGCCGCCGGGCGGGCGGGGAGCAGATTGAGCGCGGCGATAAGCGTGGGCAAAAGGAACCGGATTTTAATGTTGGTTTTCATGAATGGAGTTGTTTTTACGGCAGTTTGAAGATGAAGAACTGGCGCGGTTTGGCCGGGCTGATGGGGTTGGTGTAACGAAACTGGCCGGAGCCATCAAAGATGTTCGTGGCGAGCGGCAGCCAGTTGGTCAATGGCAGCGTGAGATTGGTGCTGGCCAGAACCACATAGTTGCTGCCCGACGAGCCGCCCATGCCGGTGAAGATGAAATTGGTTCCCAACAGGTTGACGATTCCAAACTGGGGCAATTCGCTCCCCGCCACGAGGCTGAAATTCGTGCTTCCGTAGTTGGATTGCCAGCTTACGGCGGATGGCAATCCGAGACTGCTGAAGCTGCCGGTGAACGAGCCATAAGACAAGACGTTGAACGTGGTGCCGTTGGTGGGGACGTAACCAGTGTTCAAGGTGGCGTTGAAGGCGCCGTTCAAACCCGCGTTCCCGGCGTGGTAGCCACTTTGAGGGTTATATATGGCGAAATAGAAATTGCCATAATTGGTTGCGCCACTCAGGCCGACATTCAAGCTGCCGGCGGGCAGCAGCGTCCACTGACCGAGCATCATTATTTGTCCCGTTTGGGCAGTGATCGTGCCCGAGTTCGTGGCGAAATCAGCTTCAAGCCTCATCGAGCCGGTGCCCGCACTCTTGACAATCCGGCCCTGGTTGATGAAATAATCATAGCCAACAGGGTAACCGCCCCCGGAGACATCCCCATACCCAGTAAATAAGTTAATCACCCCACCCGCTTCATTGATCAGGCCACCCTGTTCGTTGGTCGTTCCATCGTTTAAAATGCCCACAGCGGCGTTCGTCAGGTTGATGGTTCCGGAGTTGGTCAGCGGACCGTATAATTCTATTTGGACAGGATTAAGAGCGCCACCGCTCGCTACTACCACCGACCCATACATCACGGCGCTACCATTCAACACGCCGCCGTTCGCAATCATGAGATTCCCATAGAGATACGTATAGGGACCGCTCGCATTCAATACACCGCCACGCTCGACATAAATATTCCCATAGAGATACGTCTCGCCGGGCGGCGGATACGTCGAGGGACTGCTCGCGTTCAGCACACCGCCATTGGTCACTGTCACCGTCCCATAAATGACAGTATTGCTGACAGTCAACACGCCGCCATCCGCCACCGTATAATTTCCATAGACTCCATTTCCATAGAACCCCTCCCATCCATACGGATAGGGCGAGCTATTCAAACTTCCGGAGGCCCCGCTATTTAGCACTGTGAACGTCCCCTTGATCGGCAAGGCGGTTGACAACTGGTTTGTCAACATTATGCCGTCCAGCATCAGGTTCGTAATCGCGCCGCCCTGAAAGCCCGTTCCCAATTCCAACACGCCCCCTTGCAATGACAGGTTCGGAATCACATTCGCCGCCAGGTATAAATAACCGCAGATGAATTGATATTGTCCGCCGCCACCCAGCACCAAGGGCGTGCCCGGCACCAGGGGTGCTCCAATCGTGCCGCCGCCCAGTTGAATCGTCGCGCCCGCCGCTGCATAGAAAATGCCCGCGAGGGTAGTTTGAAAACTGGGCAAAACCAAGGTTCCTGACAAATTGGTGATCGTTCCCTGGCTGTTGTCGAAGTCAATAGGCAGGTTGATGACAAACGCATAATTCTCAGATACTTGATAACCGATCATGTTCGTGGTGCCAGCGCCGGAATTCTGGACGATCGCCCCCTGATTGATAAAATAATTGGTGGGGTTGCTGATGGTTATGCCCCCATTGCCCAATAAGTTCATCAACCCACCTGTCTGATTGATTACCCCATTCTCGAGTATGAACGGAGAGCTTACGTTGATCGTCCCCGCGTTGGTCAACGTGGGTAAAGTGAACAGGCCTTTCCCATTCATTATTCCGCCATGGGCCACCGTTACGCCGTGATCAATTAAGGTGTCAATTAAGATGTCAATGCTGTTGCTTTCAGACAACGAGTTGATGACATTGAACACGCCGCCGCTTCCGACCGCCACTGTCCCGTTGATCAGACCCGCCCCTTCGTAGGAGAACACGCCACCGTTCGCCACCACCAGATTCGTGGCAATTTCACTATTGTTCGCCGTGAATGTTCCCGTGATCGGCAGTGCGTTCAATAACTGCATTCCATCCAGCGTCAGGTTCGTGATCGCCCCGCCTTGAAAATCCGGCCCCAACTGCAACGTGTCGCCCACCAGTTCCAGATTCGTCGGCACATTCGCCGGCAGGTATAAATACCCGGACGTCAGTTGATATTGTCCGCTGCCACCCAGCACCAATGGCGTGCCCAAAGTCAGTTGGGGTGCGCTATTGTCATTGGCAATATCAGCGCCCACAAATTGAATCGTCGCGCCCGCTGCCGCAAAGTAGGTGCCCGCCAGGTTGGTTTGAAAGAGGCTGAGCGTCATTATTCCTGATAAATTTGTGATGGTTCCCACCCGGTTGTCAAACACGGGAGAGTTCATGGCATTCGTGCCGGCACTCTGGACGATAAAACCCTGATTGATAATATAGCCACCGCCGCCAATGGCGGTGCTCCCCTGCAAATTGATCGCTCCGCCCGGCAGATTGACCAGTTCGCCGTAGGCGGATCCGCTGACGGTATCATAATTATCATTGCCAAGCTGGCCGTCGGTCAGGTTAATGGCCCCGGAATTGGTCAAAGGTTCTTTGATGGCCATACCCAATGAATTCACGTTCACCTCGCCTCCGTGCGCCACGGTCAACCCGGCGGCGATCGAAGCCCCGAGACTATTCAACACGCCGCCGCTGGCCACGCTCACCGTCCCGTTTATGGTGGAGCCGTAATAGTATTCAGTTCCACCATAACCACCGTAAATAGGTGAGCCGCCCGCATTGATCACCCCGCCGTTGGTCGCAATCAGCGGATTAGCAGTAAAAGTGAAATTATTGTAACCGGCCGCCAGGTTTAAGACCCCGCCGTTGGCGATCGTCATAGCTCCGGAAAAGCCCGCATTGATGCCGCTGGAATTTAACACCCCGCCATTGGTCACCGATACCAGCGAACTCACGGTCAATAAGTTCGTCACGGCAAAAGTTTGCACGCCGCCCGCGCCGCCGCCCGCTCCCAGCGTGAGATTGGTGACCACACCCGGGACATCGAGATTCACCGTGTAGGTGCCCGGAGTCGTGATCAGGACGTTATCGGTGTTCGTGGGCACCTGGTTCGGACTCCAATTGGCGGCGTCGCTCCAATTGCCGCCGACGGGGTTGGTCCAAGTGATGGTGGCGGAATGAGCCGCGCTGGCAAAGGCGAGCAGCGCCAGGACGGCGGACAATTTTGCAATGTGTGTTTTCATGTTAATTACCTTTCAGACGGAAGTATGTTTGTGGACTGGTGATGGCATTGGTGTAAGGACTTATGGCGCCGGTCACGTTGGAAAAAGTGTCCGTGAGATTGGTGGCGGACTGGAGAGAAAAAGCCGGGGCATTCCAACTCAAGACGACCGCGCCACTCGAAGGAGCGATGCTCAATGCCGGCGCGGAAGGGGATTGCAAAACGTAAATTCCGCCACCGGCAACCGCTGCCGCGGCGCGGAGGCCGTCGGCGGAAACGGCAATGGCCGACCAGTTTGTGAGCGGGGCGGTGTTGGTGGCCCAGGTTGTCCCGCCGTTAAACGAACTGTAAATGTTGGTCCGGCCCAGTCCGAACAGGACGAGGCCGTTGGTCGAGCAGGCGATTCGGTTGGTGATGGACGGGCCGCCCGCCTGCGGCGCCCAGGTGACGCCCGCATTGACGGAATAGAAAAGTCCGATGGGACTGGCACCGGCGAGTTTGCCGCCATCTGCCGAAGAGGCCAGGGAGAAAAACGGCGCCACGGTGTTTGAAGACCAGGTGGTCCCGGAGTTGACCGAGGCAAAATAGCCGCCTGTGAACGTGGACGCCGCGAGTTTGCTTCCGTCCGCCGACGAGACGACCGAAACCCACGGCTGGCCGGGCGGGGAATTGGTGGCGTTTATCCAGCTTGCGCCGGAATTGGTCGAGACATAGAGCAATGGTTTTGGGCTGTAAAGCGGGTCGCCGAAACTCGAAGCCGCCATCAATGTGACACCGTCCGCCGAGGAGGCGACAGAAGTGATGTTTTGTTCGGTGCTCGGTCCATCTCTGGGCGCGGCAAAAGCCAATGCCCAGGTGGTTCCTGAATTGGTATAAACCGCCCCGCCGCCCGCAGCCAACAGCTTGGCGCCGTCCGCTGAGGAAGCCACCGAGGTCCAGTCAATGTTCGGCGCGTTGTTTGACGTCCAAGTCGAGCCGTAATCGGTGGAGGTGTAAATAAAGTGGCTGCCCGCCGCCACCACCCCCGTTCCATCCGCCGAGGACGCGACGGCGGTCCAGGCATTTGTCGGGGCGCTGGTTTGGCCCCAGGTTTGGCCGAATACAGGAGCCGCCACGGACAGCAACAGAATTGCGAATAGAAGTGCGGTGGTTTTCATTTTTAGATTTGGTTTGATTTGGGAAATGAGTTTTCCATGGTTGCGCACCTGACAGTCAGGTTAATTCAAAACGGTTGGAACAACCGGAAAAATTTGTGCGGGCTGGTCATGGGCGTTTCGACATAAAAATTGGTGACGCCAGGGATGAAGGTCCAACTTGGATCATCCAGATTCGTTTTCGTCTCCAGATCATAACTGCCGAATTCCGATGGCCAGCCGAGCGCGAAGGTCTGGCCTTGAACTGCGGTGCTTAGAGAAAAATTCACCGGGTCGGCGGCCGAGATGGTCGCAAGCACGAGGCTGGTTGGACCGTAAACCGGAACGATGCGTTTGTTCTGGCCGAGCAAATAGAAATGGTCTTGGAAAGGAAACTGGCCGCTCCGCGAAGCCGCCGTCAGAACCAGGTTGCTGCTATTGACGGCGGGAACATAACCCGGGCTGAAACGCAAGGCGATCAAGCCGCCCAGTTTTGCGGTGCCGGTGACGTTGACTTGGGATTGATTGACGCCGGGCGAGGTGCCGCCGATGTCGAACTGGATGCTGCCGCCCAGCAGTTGGGTGTAATTGCCGGCTAGGTTCAGCACGGCGTTGGTCGCACCCGGACTGACGACGGCAGAACTGGTGATGGAGGGCGCCTGCACCGTTCCCGAACCAGTCACCAATCCCCCGGGCAGAACCACAGCTTGGGCAAATTGAATGGTCGCAGTATTGGCCACAGCCAGTGTGCTGGCAGAATTCGCAAAATTCCCGGAAATTTGCAGCAGGCCATTTTGGGCATCCACCGTGCCATTGTTGACAAAACCAACTCCGCTCTGAAAGGAAGTCGAGTTGGGTTCCGTGCCCGCCGATTTGAGGAACGTGCCATAATTGTTGAAAGTGGTGCTGCCACCGAAATTATTGTTCAATTGCTGGTCACTCTGCGCGTCCCACAAACCGTAATTGTAAATCGCCGTGCCGTTGCCGCCTTGAATGGTTCCGCTCGCCCATGCCACCGTGCCATAATTCGTCACCACGGTGCCGTTCATGTTGTTGTCACCCGTGCCGCCGGCCACAATCAAAGTCGTGTTGGTGGTGATGGTCACAAACGCCGCGCTGTT
>DLMG01000247.1 GCA_002479245.1 Verrucomicrobia subdivision 3 bacterium UBA7542
TGGAATTTGGAAACACCCTCCATTGGGGAATTCTGCAAAAAAGACTGAAAAATCTGCATGTCACCGGTTTGATGCGCCTCCCAACGTACACAGCCGGCAGCGGGCAACATTCACCGCTGCAATTACTTATGCGGACCATTAACCTGCGTTTTGCGCCCACAATGACGTGAATCCCCACCGTCACCGATGCGGCACAAAGGAACCTGAAAGGAGAATCGTCCGGCTTCACAGTCACGAACAGGCGAGCAAAATCCCCGCGCGTGCTGCTGGTGCTGGGTTGGTACGATTACCAGCGGCATTGCGGCATTGAAAAATATGCGCAGGAACAGGGCTGGCGGCTGTCCGGGGATTTGGTGCGGGAAAAGGTTGTTCCGTGGGGTTGGGATGGTGACGGCATCCTGGCCTGGCTGGGTGCGGGCATTTTCCGTCGCGTGAAAATACCCCAGCGCCGTGCCTTGCTCGACCAGATCGTATTTCAACTCCGTGAGTTCCTTGTAGGCGTTGAAAGGACGCTCCTTGGTGATGCTGCCGAGCGCAAAGAACCGTGAACCGTTGGGTGAAAAATCCAGATTCCCGGCTTCGTCGAGAAAGATATTGAGAAACCGTTCGCGGCTGGAAATGCGACCGTCGGGAAAGCCGGGGGACTGATCTTTGGGTTCTTCAGGCATTTGATTATCGCGGCGAGAGTGACGAAGCGTGCGGCGATTGCAAAGATGCGAATTTTATTTTAGGCGAGACGCCCGCACGGACCTGAATAAAAGCAGTGGCAAAGGATTTCCTGATTTGTCTTCGGGTCGCAGTCCACAAGCACGGCAGTCGCGCCGGTGATCCAGATTGTTTCCGCCGTGGCGAAGAAGGGGTTCGGATGCGTGATGACTTCGTCGCCCGCTCCGATGCCCAGCGCCATCAAGGTCAGCCAGATGGCATCCGTGCCATTGCCGACGCCGATGGCGTATTTCATGCCGTGGAACGCGGCCAGTTCCTTTTCAAACTGCTTGTTCATCGGCCCCGGAACATACTCGCCACTTTCCAATACTTTCTTGATGTTGGCGTCAATCGCCGGCTTTTATTTTTGTTTTCTCCATTCTTGTTCTTGTAGGTTGAGGTTGTGACTGCCTACCGCCCCAATCGTTTGGACAGCTTTTTGCAGACCTCGTTTTCGAACGCTTTGACAAGTCCTGCGACGTAATCAACGATATCCCCCAATTCATCCGCCACCAGCGGCGTGAGATCCATGCCAAAGACAAGCTGTGTGGTCTTGTCCGTGGCGTGCGACTCGAAAAATGTTGCATTTGCGGAACGGCGTCCGAGCGTGGCAAGATCGTAGCGCTTGCCGCCGGCGATCTGCGAATCAAAAACCCCGTTCAGCGCCGCCGCGAGATTGTCGCGGCCGCTCACGTCCATCAGAACTTTTTCCGCATCCGGCAGCCAATCGAGGTTACGCCAGACTTCGCAGCCGATGACCTTTTTCGGGCGCTGGTTGCGCGCCAGTTCGCGCATCGCCTGGATGGCCGCAACGACCACGCCGATGTGCGTGTCATGTTTGTCCGCCGGATTGTGGGTATAGACAACTTGCGGACATGTCTGACCCAAAATCAACTTCAGATCGTCTTTCAGGCCGGTGTCGGACGATGATTTTACAGCGCTGCTGGGGTAGTCGAGCTGAATCATGACGCCATATTGCCCGATGGTCGCGGCGGTGTTCTGCTCGCGCCGGCGCACGGCCATCATTTGCGCGTCGGTGAATTTCTCATAGACACCGGTCCGCGCGCTGCCGGAGCCGTTGGTGCAGGTGACGCCGCCGAACCATTTTTCCGCGCTGGCATAACCGGCGAGTATCCCGTGAAAGGCCATGAATTCCAGATCATCCTGGTGCGCGCCGATGCCGAGGTGCGTGATGCGTTGAAGCGCCTTGCCGACGGGCTGACCGTCGGGCACGAAAATTTCCGCGGTTGAGTTGTGAAGTTTCATAATATCATTTTTCAGTCCCGACTTTGGTCTTCATTTGCCGCAAAATCGAATCGCAGAGCACCCCATTCACCCTGCCGATGGAAGTCCGCCTTTGCATGTGGCGAGGTGGAGGAAATCACCGGCTCGGCTCGTCCGCGCGTGTAATCATAGCGGCTGAATGAGAATTTCCACGCTGAACCGGCCCGCGATTGCCCGTTTTCGCAAACGGATCGAAACGGAATTCGAGCCAGAACGAACCATTTCTTTTCCTTCGGACACAACCAGATTTGCGAGTAAAATGCTTTTTTGCGAATCACAAAATCCGCCGCCGAACCGGCTTTGCGCGCCATCGCCACCGCTTTCGCATTTGGATAACGCAATTGCAAACGGCGGTTGTTCGGCGCCACTTGAAGCTCGAGATATGACTCCTGCTTGGCCGGTCGCAGAAAGATTTCGAAGGTGTCACCAAGCTCCCACAAACGTTGATTGTGCGCCGTCGCCTGCGTGAAAATGTCCGCATCGGTCAATTCCGCAAACACAAATAATCCGTCGAGGCGCCAGCCGGAACGGACGGTCATCGGGGCAAAATTCGGATCGGGTTTCGCCAGCCAGCCTTGTTGCGATGACACTGGCGTCGCCGGATCGAATGCCAGGCGCACATTCGCAAGGTCGTCCGGATCAAACGCCGGCAATTCGGGACAGAGGGCAAGTGGTGGTTGAATTGGAACGATTTTCTTCGTCATGGCAGCCATTCATTTTCTGATTGCCGGCAGACTCGCAGCGGCCACGGCCTGGCCGACGCGGCGGCTTTTTTCGTCGGGAACGTGCAGTTTTATTTTCGCCGCGAATTCGGGAAATTCCGCCTTCAACACCTCAAGCGCCTTGGCCAGCATAATGTCACCTCCCCGGCCCGTCGTGACGCGACCCAGGATGAGCAGGTGTTCAAAATCGTAAAAGTCGGCGTAGTGCAGAATTGTATAGCCCAGATAAACCCCGATGGTCTCGTAAATCTTCGCAGCGCGTCCGTCGCCCCTGGCCATGAGGTTTTGGACTTCCTTGAGACGTTCAGGCAGGCCCAATTCCTTCGGCAAATCAATTTTGGCCGCTGGCAACAGCTTGTTGACCGCTTGTTGCGAAAAATAAAGCGCACCAACACCCCGGTCGCCCGACCATTCATCGGCGGTGGCTTTCGGATTATAATCCACCGGGGCAAAGGCCAGTTCGCTCAACCAGCCGGTCATGCCACCTTTGGCATTGATGAAGCCGGCGGCTTCGCTCGAACCCATCGCCAGGCCCAACATTCCATCGGTCTTGAGCGACATTACTCCGGCCAGCGCCGTCACGTCGCCGTCGTTGGCCACTTCCAGCGGCACCTTCCATTCGTCCCGGAGGCGCAGAAAAATGTTCTTGGCCGCGTCAAATTTTTCCCTCGGCACGGCGCGAAACAACGTTGCCACCATGATCTTGTTGTCCACAATCACACCCGCCGAACTGCCGCCAATGGCATCCACGCGCGGCAAATGCGCCGCGGCTTTCTTCAATCCACCATTCAAATGTTCGTAATGGTAATTCGGATCGGTTTGGTCTTTGGGATTCCACGGAAATTCGTCGCTGAAAACCACTTTACCGTTTTTGACCGCAGCGACCTTGTAATCGCTCGCGCCCAAATCAAACCCGATCCGGCAGCCGTCCAAGTGGCCACCAACCGCAGCGGTCATTTCCTTTTCGGCAGGCACGGACGCGGCGTCCACCTCCAGCACTTCAAACGAACGCTCATACACCCGCCCCATCAAATCCGCATCAAAGTGCCGTTCGCCAAATTTGGCATAACAACGTTGAATATGTTCACCGATTTTGCGCGGACCACCGACCCAAATCCGCCAACCACCGCGTGCCCAGAGCAGAAATTTCACGAGCCGCTCGGCGTAACGCAGCGTGTCCGGATCTGCTTCGGATTTCACCATGGTCTCGTAGCGTGAAATGAAACCGCCTTCGCGGTCGAGGCCGATGACGAGCGGAACCGCCTGGCCGGATTTTTTGGCGGCGGCGAGGTAATGCCGGTTGAACAGCGACGCCGGTTGAAAATCCGGATCAAGCGGCGCGATAATTTTTGGCGGCGATGACATTTTCACTTGAGTAGATTTGGTTCCGGCGTCTCAACGGCTGCGTGGCGATAATTAATGTTCAACTCATCGAGCCGCCGGACGTGGATTTGCAACCGGCGCATGAAGTCGTCCCAGTCGCGCGAATCTTTGGCCGACCAGGTGACTTCCGCGAGCGCGCAGGCGCGCGGGAAGGTCATGTATTCCGCGTGTTTCAAGTTGGGAATCTGTTCCGTCCACAAGTTGCCCTGGGCGCCGAGGATGTGCGATTGCAACTGCGGCGGCACATTCGTGGGCATGGGTTCGAAGGCATACATCCTATTCAACGTCAACGGCCCGCCCCAGGCGGCAGCCTTCGGCTCGGCGGTCTGGTTGGTTGACTGGTAGAAATCAAAATAACAATACGCCGTCGGCGTCATCACCACGTCGTGGCCGGCGCCCGCCGCTTCCTTGGCGCCGCCAATCCAGTCCATGACTGCCGCATTTTTCGCGAGACCGCCCTGCAAAATTTCACTCCAGCCAATCATGGAGTGCCCGCGCGCGTTGACGATTTTTTCGATGCGGCGGGTGAACCAGCTTTGCAATTCCTCCTCGTTTTTTAATCCTTCGCGTTTCATGAGCGCCTGGCAATCCGCGCTATTTTTCCAGGTTTCCTTCGGCACTTCGTCGCCGCCAATATGGATGTATGGGCCGGGAAACAGTTGCGCCACCTCCGTCAACACGTCGGCCAGGAATACAAACGTCTGCTCCTTGGCCGGGTCGTAAATGCCGTAGAAAATTCCGGCGGTCATCGAGGGTTCAAATGGCCCGTTGGTGCAACCGAGTTCGGGATATGCCGACAGGGCCGCCGTTGCGTGGCCGGGCATTTCGATTTCCGGCACAATGGTGATGTGTCGTGCCGCCGCGTATTTCACCACGTCGCGAACGTCGTCCTGCGTATAAAATCCGCCATAGCGCCCGTCCGGGCCGTAAGCGGTGGTGGACTTGGGGTCAAAGCCGAAGCCGCCGCCCGCACGCCACGCGCCGACCTGGGTCAGTTTGGGATATTTTTTAATTTCAATGCGCCAGCCGTGATCGTCCGTCAGATGCCAGTGAAACACGTTCATTTTATGCAACGCCATCGCGTCGAGAAAAGTTTCGACTTCGGGCTTGCTGAAAAAATGACGGCTCACGTCGAGCATGAATCCGCGCCACTTGAAGCGCGGCCAGTCCTCAATTTGCACGCAGGGAATCTGCCAGGCCACATTGCTCACGAGGTTCGTGGAGAAAATTTCTGGCGGCAATAATTGGAACAACGTTTGCACACCGTAAAATAAACCCGCCTGCGTTGGCGCGCGGATGACAATTGAATTCGTGGCGACGGTGAGTTCGTAGCCTTCGGGGCCGAGCTTCGTATCCGCATTTTTGGTCGTGAGCAAAATGCCGTCGGGGATGGCCGTGCTGCCAAAGTATTTCGTGCTGGTCTTGAGCGGATAACCGGTGGACGGACGCAGCCGTTCCGTCAAATATTTTCCGGTCGCCCGCGAGGCGGAATCCACATAGACGCGCGTGCCGGCGGCAAGGTTGAACGTGCCATCGTGCAACGCGATTTTCTGCGGCAGCGGAATGATGGCCAAAGTATTAATGTTGGCGGCAAAAATTGTGGCCGCGAACGACAGAAAGATCAGCCCGGCGATTTTAGTTTTCATTTGTGTTTTTAGATTTTCAAACGGTAAATGCGCATGCGGTTTATTTTCGTCCTTCAAAATGTTCTTCGATTTCTTCCAAAGTTTTCCCCTTCGTCTCCGGCAGGAAAAATGCGGCGGTGACAAAGTAAATCACCGTGAAGCCGGCGAACGCGAAGAACATCGTCGAGTAGCCATATTTGCCGACGGTCGGCAGGAAAATGGCGGCGATGGTCGTCGAGACGGCTTGGTTGATGAGCAGCGCGATGCTCATGCCGTTGGAACGGATGCGCGTCGGCATCAATTCGGAAAGCGCGAGCCAGACGCACACGCCCGGCCCGACGGCGAAAAATGACATGAAAACGAAAAGACAAATTGCCGTGAGCCAGCCGTTTCGCTCATCCGGCACGGGCGTTATGAGCGCGTTTTCAATTTTCAGCGGAGCATTCGTTGCGGCGGCGAAATTTGCAAATGGATGCGACATGAAAACCGCAAACCGATTAGTTGGAACTAAACTTTCGCGTGTGATTTCAACCGGTTTTGCGGTTTGGTCGTCGGAACGAATCGCTGTCGTTGCGCCGTAAAAATCGCCGTAGGAATAAATGATGACCAACGAACTCGGCAAAACCCCGCCAGTAAAATTTGTCAACGCCGTTTCATTGAACGCGAGCGTAAGCGTTTGATTCGTCGTCACCAGCGCTTGCACAGAATCTTTTGCGTCAACCCGCTTTGATTCGGTTTTGTGAAACAGAATTCCCACGCACAAAAGCGAGACGATGATTCCGGCGCTGCCGAGCGTGAGTAAAAATTTTCTTCCCTTGCGATCCACGAGCAGGACGGCACCAAAAGTGGCGATGACATTGATCAACGTGAAAAGTGTGTTGGCGAGATGCGCGTGAAGATCGGAAAGTCCGGCCTGGATAAGAATCGTCGCGTTGTAGCCGATGATGGAATTGATGCCGGTGAGCTGGTTGCAAGCAAGGATGACGCACGCGAGCAAAAACGGGACGACGTATTTTCGGCGCAGCAGCGATTCCTTGATTTTGTCACCGGTGGAAGTTTTTGATTTTTCGGCGGCAACCGTTTCTTCCATTTCCTTCAATTCAATCTCCGTTTGCTCGTCGCTGCGCGAACGCAAAAGCGCGGCACGCGCGGCGTCAATTTTTCCGCGCCGAAACAGCCAGCGCGGCGATTCGGCCACCATGAAACTGCCGATGACAAATAAAATCCCCGGCGGCAGCGAGACCCAGAAAATTCCGCGCCACGCAGTTTCCTTGAACGCAAACAATTTGTCCGCGTCACCAAGCTTTGCAACTTCATCAACGCGATGGCTGAAATAAAGGCCGATGAGCGTCGCCGCGAAAATGCCGAATGTCAGCAGCCATTGGAAAATGCCCGTGCCTTTGCCGCGATTCGATGCGCTCAAACATTCGGCGAGATAAAGCGGAATGACGACGCCAATCAATCCCGCGCTGATGCCTTGCAGCAAGCGGCCCAAAACGAGCGGCCAGTAGCCTTGCGCCAGCGCAATCATCGGAATGCTGATGACAAAAAGGATGCCGCTCAACGCCATCATTTTTTTCCGGCCAAGCCAGTCGGCGAGCATCCCGGCGAACAAAGTTGAAATCACGCTGCCGAGCAAAACGGCGGCGACGATAAATGAAAGTTGTCCGGCATTCAGGCCGGACGTGGTTTCCAAATAAGGCAGCGCGCCTGCGATAATTCCCACGTCCACGCCGTAAAGCAGTCCGCCCAAGCCGGCGACGAGCAGGAGAAAACGATTGTAACCCGGCTTCGCTGCACCATGATTCTCGTTCATATATTTTATTTGGATTACGGTTTCAATGGATCAAATCAAGCTGGCTGCCCGGATTTTCAGTGGCGCTGATTTGTTTGCCGCCCTGGCCGCCGGCGATGCACTCATCGTCCGGGTGTGGCGAAAAGATGATTGCCGCAGGCACATTCGGCAGGGGTTTGGGTTTGTGGTGTGGCGGAATGCCACCCAAGGGCAGCGATTTCCCCGCCGCGGCGAGTTGGGCAAAAGAGGAAACAAAGTTATGATAGGGGTTCATCGTAATTTCGGTGCAATCAAACACAGAGCGCATCGCACGCGCCAACTTTTTCACAGGAAGCCCCACTTGTTCAACCCCCAATTCAGGGGGGTTGTTGCAATGACCGCCTTCGATAACATTTCAATCTGAACAGCGACCTTTTGTAATCCAAGAGGTCAATATATCAATATAATTTTACCAAACTAACTTTTATGGAAGTCGTCATTCGACCCAATGCGGATGCCGCTACCGACTTGGTGGCACGGATTATTGCCAGGGAATTGCGGGACAATCCGCGCTTGGTGATGGGACTGGCCACGGGACGCACGATGGAATCGGTCTATGCCCGACTTGTCCAAATGCACCGTGAGGAAGGTCTCGATTTCTCGGCCTGTCGCACGTTCAACCTCGACGAATACGTCGGCCTGTCAAGCAACCATGCCAATTCCTACCGGCACTACATGAATCACCACTTGTTTTTGCAAGTGAATATTGATTTGCAGAATACGCATCTGCCCGATGGCATGGCGGCGGATTTGGTCGCCGAATGCGCAAATTACGAACGGCTGATTGCCGAGAACGGCGGCATTGATCTCCAACTGCTCGGCATTGGTCAAAATGGCCATCTGGGTTTCAACGAACCCCTGTCCGCGCTTCGCTCGCGCACGCGGGTGAAGATTCTTTCGCCGGTGACGCGCGCCCAGAATGTGCCGCTTTTTCCCAGGCCCGAGCTTGTGCCGCATCGCGCGATTACGATGGGGGTTGGTTCTATTTTGGATTGCCGCCGCTGCATCTTGCTGGCCACCGGCGAGGAAAAAGCGGCGATTGTCGCCAAGGCCGTTGAAGGCCCGATCACCAGTATGATTTCGGCCACCGCATTGCAGTTGCATCCCGAATGCACACTTATCTTGGACGAGGCGGCGGGCAGCCAGCTCAAGGAATCGGATTATTATCACTGGGTTTTCGAGAACCAGCCGGAATGGGAGCCTTTCCGCGCGGTTTCGTCGCCCATTGCAAAAAATGGAATCCAAGCCGAACGCCAACTGGAGAAACAACCGGTTGAAGCAATGTCTGACGTTTTGGAATGAGGCGGCAAAACAGGTTGTCAGGTCGGGTGGCTTCCAAGTGGTGGGTGAGGAAGAAAGCAAATTTATCATAGTCATCGCACAGGAATTCCACAAAAACTCTCGAAAATCGGCGTTTTTGACAGTTCTTTGTGCTATGGGATGGGATGAACCGCTTTTTTGAGCCATGCAATTCAAACCGCCAATAAAATCAATGGCTTTAAGCTTGTTTCCTATGGGGTGGCTGTGCTATAATTACTGCTGCATAACAATTGTCCGGTTGCGGGTTGATGGCAGCGGACAAATGCTTTTTCATGAAACCGATGTCCAAGCAACATCCCCATGCAGGTTTTGCGAATGTTGAGTCAACCGGCAAGGTCAAAAAGTGCAATTGGAAAGATCGTTTGATTCTCCGACGCTATCGCTTTCCGGCTTCTGGTGAAGCAGAGCAGGATCTGGCCATGCGCATTGATCATGGCGGGGTGGGTTATTTTTTTCCGCTCGGCACACCAGACCTGAAGACGGCCGCCGCCAAAGCAGCCCAGATTTATCAGATGGCAGTGAAGCAAGGTTGGAACAGTGTCTTCCAACATTTTCCCCGCGAGTTGATCGTGAGCTTCGAGTGGTGTATGAACCCCGTGTTGTGGACTTATACCACCATTCACACGTTGGTGGGAAAGCGGGCAGGCTTGGCCTCTGATTCTTTGCCGGCCAATCCCAATCGGCAGCGCGTGCTGGTGGTTGAACTGGATGCGGGCATTCGCCGGGCTTTGTGCTGGAGCATTGACCAGCAAGCCGGATTTGGCAGCGTTCCCTGCGACTCGGTGGAATCCTTCATCCAGGCCCTGGCTCTCCACAAGCCCCGCATGGTTCTCTTGAACCATAATCTGGCCGGCCGCATCGGCTTCAAGTCCACCGGCACCATCGCCCCCATTCAGCCGGGAGTGCCGGCCCTCACCTATTCGGTTCATGTGGACGGCGACCAGATGTTTGTTTCCACACCGGGTGGGGCCGGGGGGTATTTGGTCAAACGCGTCAAGCCGGACCGGTTGCTGGAGCCGATTTTAAGTGTCACCTCCCGTTCGGAGTTGATGACAGAGGATTTTCTGCTGCGCGTTAAATATTATTTTCAAGAGCTGCTTCAATTACATTCCAGCCATGATAATTCGGAGCTGGCCAAGCTTACCCGCCGCGAACGTGAGGTGCTGGCACTTTTAAGCAAAGGTTTTGTGGACAAGGAAATCGCGCAGGCAATGGGCATCAGTGTCTGGACGGTGCACGGCCACATCAAAAAGATTTTTAAGCAGCTTAATGTGCGCACCCGCACGGAAGCGGTCATCCGATATTTGGAAAAATAGTTTGCTGGTTTGCGCGCGATGAATGCGGCGGAAAACCGCCGGCGGCAGCTTTGCTCCACCCCCCAATATAGGGGGTAGACAGAATGGAAATAATAATTAAAATGGAAAAGCAAACATTAAAAACTTAACCGTCCATGAACCTATGAAATTAACAACAACAAGAAAACTAACCATGTGGAAAAAGAAGCTGCTGCCGTTCGCGGCGGTGCTGGTATTGTCAGGTGTCCGCACGGCGGGTGCGGTGGATTATCCCACTACAATCCTGGCGGACAACCCCATCGCTTACTACCGTCTGGAGGAAACCTCCGGCACAACCGCTGTTGATAGCAGCGCCTCAGGACTGTTTCCCGGCGTTTACAATTTCAGCGGCGGCTACCCGGTGCTGGGACAGCCTGGCATAGACACCAATTCCATTGGTCTGTCGGCGGGACAATCTGCTTCGGTCACCGCTGGCTATTATCCGGAACTCAACCAGCAAGCTCCGTTTTCCTTCGAGATTTGGGCTCGGCCGATCAGCACCGACCCGGTTAACTATCGCTGTCCGATCGGCAACTTTTCCGGCTGGGGCACTGCAACCCAATCTGGCTGGTATGTTTATCAGGTGGCGGGGACGCCGACCGCCTTTGCCTGCATTACCGCGAGCGGTGTTTGGATTACCTCCCCAGCCATTACTCTGTTTAACTGGTATCACCTGGTCGGCACCTATGATGGAGCCAATATGAGCTTTTACCTGAATGGCGTGCTCGTCGGCACCCAGAACGCCAGCGGTTACACGGCCAATTCCGTAAATAATGCTGGAGTTAATCCTATTGCTCTTGGCTTTCGTGGCGACGCATCCGGATATGGAGCTTTCGATGGGGGCGTGGACGAATTCGCCTATTATACCTACGCGCTGACGGCGGCTCAAGTTTTGACCCACTATCAAGTCGGAACCAACTCTTTCCGCGCGACGGCTCTGCCACCCTCAATTCTGACGGATGTGATGTCAACCAATGCCTATGCGGGACACACAGTGCAGTTCAGCGTCGTCGCTGACGGCACGGCTCCGCTGACATACCTTTGGTACAAGGGAACGTCGTTGGTGGCCTCAGGGGCCAATAATTTTCTAACCTTTACCTGCACTCCCGCGGACGACGGCACGACCTACCAGGTCATTATCACCAACTACGTCGGCTCTGTAACCAGCAGCGTGGCACACCTCTCTGTTTCAACCGGTCTCCTGATTGACGCCCCGCTGACTTCCATCATCCGCAACGTCGGCAGTGCGGCGGCGTTTGAAATTGTGGCCGAGGGCGCGCTGCCGATAACCTATCAATGGCACAATGGAGACGCCAGCTTGATCCCGGGGGCCACCAATCAGACGTTGTGGTTATCAAACGTTCAGTTAACCAACGACGGCGCGACCTACTATGTCAGCGTCATCAATCCCTACACATCGGTTGAAAGCGATCCGGCCACCCTCAATGTTCAGGCTCGTGCAGTCAACGTTCCGATTACTAAATACGCCAAGGTGGTTGTGGCCGACGGCCCCGTCGCTTATTGGCGTCTGGACGAGCCGGATGGCAGCAGCACAGCGGTTGATGCTGTTGGCAGCTTCGACGGAGCCTACGTTACGGGAGCGGGCAGCTTTACTTTCGGTGCAACCACTGGCATTCCCAACGAAACCGACGGGGCCTTGGGCGTCGTGAATGGGGCGACGGTTAGCATTCCCTATGCGATTGAAATCAATCCGCCGGGCGCGTTCTCGGTGGAAGGTTGGTTCCAGCCCGCCTCAACCGCGGCCAATGGCAATGATTATCGGACGGCACTTTCATCCATGAGTAATCCATGGGGCGTTGGCCCAACCGGTTGGCTGGTATATCAGACGGGCGGCAACAATTGGGCCTGGTGGCCTTACAATGGTTATTGGACGGGCGTCCAGCTTACCGACCCGGACGCCATCGTTGCCGGCCAGTGGTATTATATCGTGCTCACCTATGACGGCACGACGTTCACTTTGTATGTCAATGGCGTGGCGAAAGCTTCAGGGACCGACAGCGGATTCGTTCAGAACGGGAATGTGCCCAGTGGCAGCCTTGATTATAATTATAATTATAATCAAAATCATGACCCCAGTGCGAGCGGTCCCGTTACTCTCGGCTGGCGTAATCCAGTAGATTTCAATCCGTTTAGCGGCACAATGGATGATGTGGCCATCTATAATAAAGTGCTTACTCCGCAACAGATTCAGAACCATTTACTGAATACGACTCACCTCAACATTGTGAGTTCCGGCAGCAATATAGTAATTACCTGGCCGACGGGCACGCTTCAATCGTCAACAAATGTCATTGGGCCATATGTCAATGTCAGCGGGGCAACGTCGCCCTATACGAACTCGGTGGTTGGGACGCAGCGGTTTTATCGCGCCCAACTACAGTAATTAACAATGATGTCTTGAATTCATTGGCCGGGGTGGCCCTGTCATCCCGGCCAATACAAGAAATAGAAGTGTCAATATGGTAATGAGCCAAACATCGAGGGACATTTTCCTTTCCCCGGTTATTCGCCGCCGCCAGCCGGCTTTTACATTGATTGAACTTCTGGTGGTGATTGCCATCATTGCCATTCTCGCCGCCTTGCTCCTCCCGGCCCTGGCCAAAGTAAAAGAAAAGACAAAGCAAATTCAATGCCTAAACAATCTGAAGCAACTGGATCTCTGCGGCATAATGTATGCCGGCGATAATAATTGCCTATACGCCAAAAACATAGGAATCGCCGGTTTGTCAATTGGTTCATGGATTCAGGGCTGTATGACTTATCCTGATGATCCTACTTACGGACAAGTCACTCCCGGGGTGCATGATTGCACCAATCAACTTTGTGACACAACGGGAACCTTTTGGCCTTACAACAATAGTTTCGGCATATATCATTGTCCATCGGATCTCACCTTGGTCGGCGATGTTCCCAAAGTGCGCAGCTATTCAATGAGTGCCTGGGTAGGATCCACGAATGCACAAAATGCTGCCTATTATGGAACTGCCGGGTCACAGAACTATCGCGCCTATCTGAAGGATACTGATGTTCGGGCATCATCTTCAACGTGGTATCTGATTGATGAACATGAATTGAGCATCAACGATGGATTCTTCCTGGTAGATATGACCAGCAAACGTCCTTTCTGTGACTTTCCGGCGACCCGGCACAATCGGGGCTATGGGCTTTCATTTTGTGATGGCCATTCTGAAATTTACAAACTGATGGACGGTCGCTCTACATACCCAGTTCCATTCAACGTCAACTCGCCTTCCAATCCTGATTTCGTCAAATTGCAAGGCGTGACCACGGTGCTCAAGTAAGCTCGGAACTGAAGGGCAAAGTTTTTCAGTTATTGTGGCTCATGAATTTCAGTTCCCAATGGTTTGACCGAAAGCGGCAGGTGGCGCTTTCAATGGGTGTATTGTGTCTTCTTTCCATTATTACCCAGGCCGAGGTTTGGAGGGTGGGTTACTATCCGGGATGGGAGCAGGCTTCCATGCCGGCATCTAATATCGATTTTACCACGCTGACCCATGTCATCCATTTTTCAGTTGTGCCGAACTCGGATGGCACGCTGGACAGCAGTGCCAATAGTATTTCAACCGCCAACTCCAGCGATCTGGTGTTGCAAGCCCATGCCGCCGGAAGGAAGGTGCTTATCTGTGTCGGTGGCGGCGGCACCGAAAGCCTGTTTCAGGGTGCGACCAGCCCTGCCAACCTGCCGGTATTTATTAGCAACCTCACGAATTTTATGGCGACCCGTGGCTATGACGGTGTGGACATTGATTGGGAGCCGCTCCCCTCTTCCGATGCCCAGCAATACACCAATATGGTGATTGGACTGCGATCCGCCCTGAACGCATTTTCTCAACATGAATTGCTGACGGCGGCGGCTGGGGCTTATCCGCCTTACGGAGATTCCCCGACTGCCGAGTATGTCATGTATGCCGCGTTTCAAAACCAGTTTGACCAGATCAACATAATGACTTATGACATGTCCGGTCCGTGGGAGGGCTGGGTGACCTGGTTTAATTCGCCCATCTATGATGGTGGCTATCGCTTTCCAAGCAACGGTAACCTGGTTCCCTCCGTGGACGGAGCGGTGACAAATTTTCTCACCAACGGGGTCGCTCCCGCCAAACTTGGCATTGGCATCGCATTCTACGGATACCTCTGGACCGGCGGCAGCGGCACTTCGTCAATATGCATTACCCAGCCACGGCAATCATGGACGAATGCGCCAACCGCCACGGCCATTCGTTACAGCACCATCATGACCGATTATTATCAATCGAATTTATATCATTGGGATACCAATGCCCAATCGGCCTATCTTAGCATCACCAACGCAAATCCCACAAACAACACATTCATTTCCTACGACGATCAACGCACCTGCCAGGCCAAGGTTAGCTATGCCCGCAACCATGGTCTTGGAGGGGTGATGATCTGGGAACTTGCCCAAGACCATCAGAGCGGACAATCCAGCCCCTTGATGCAAGCGCTCAAACAAGCATTGGCCACGCCCGGTTTGACCAGCATCCAATTCAGTAATCAGAACATCAACTTAAGTTTCCCCAGCCTTCCACTCGGCTCCTACCGTGTCCAGTGGACAAGTGATATGACCTTGGACGCCTGGAACACCCTCGTCGTCACCAACGTATCCGGCCCCGGCGGGATGCTGCAGATTGCCGACCCCAATTTCTCCAGCCAGTCAATACGTTTTTATCGTGTCAAGACACCGCCTTGAGTCCCGTAGAAGACTATGATGCTTATCAGCGTTACGCCATCGAGTTGTTCCTCTGGTGCTTTGAGGATGCAATCAGTCATGGAAATCGCTCAGTGGAGGACGTCGTCACCTGCTGGACTCAACGCACAAAAGACGCCGACCGGCAACTCCGCACGGTGAAAGAGTTGATGGCAGGCAAAGGCATCGAGCGTCCGGTTAACCTGGCGTTGGACGACACGTTCAAAAAAGCGCCTGAATCGAAGAAGAAGCAAGGCCGGCAGACGGAACTTGGCGTGTAGGGACGCTTGCGCTGTCTCTTTTGGCCATATTCACTTTATTCCGGCGCGGTCGCGCCACAGCCAGAGGCGCTGGCGGAAGAGTTTGAAAAAAAGGCTGAACTTCGGTTCAGCCCTGTTCCTTTTTGGACGCGCGGGTTCCGTTTTTTCGGACACAGCTTATTAATTAAATCCGCTTAGGGAGATGGGACAGTTGGTTGCCGGCACATTATTCGGAAAAAAGATTGTAAACCTGTAACTGGGGCTTGGTGGCGGGTTGGGAATGGTGACCGTTGTTTGATTGCAACCGCCATCGCCATATTTTCCCCAATATGATATTTTTGTGGTTCCTCGACGTTTTGAATGGGTAAGGCTGGTGAAATCGGTTTTTCCGGTTCGGTTTATGATACCAGAAAAGTATTTCATCAGATATTGGCGCTGGGCGAGGAGCAAGTCCTGGCCTGCCTGCGCTTTCAGCTTCGGCACGGCAGCCCCGAAAGCTTTCGGGGCTGGTGGGCGATGAGGGATTCGAACCCCCGACCGTCTCCGTGTAAAGGAGCTGCGCTACCACTGCGCCAACCGCCCAACCAAAACACCTTATCAAAGCTGCGTCGGTTGGCAATGTTGGACGCGGCACTTCACTTTTCCGCAATCAACGTCCCATCCCGCCGCAGACGCATTTTCTGTCCCCGCCATTCAACGGTATTTCCCAAAAACGCGCCGGCCCAAATCACCGCCTGCTGCAAATCTTTCACCGGCGCCAGCCACGGCGGCGCGATGTTGTCGCGCGATTGCATGAATCGGCGCTGGAGATTTTGCGCCAGGACAATACGGATGAGCAAACAGCCGACAGCGATGAGCGGAGCGCAAAGGGTTTTTGACCAGACGAGCGACGCAATCAGCCACAGCAGCGGCCAGAGTGTGGCGTTGGACAGGATGCTGAAAAAATACGGCACGGGCTGGCAGACGCGGATGGTGCGCGCCCAGCGCAGTTGATGTTTCCAGACATCACACCAGTTCATTGGCGCGTCCCAACATTCCACGACCACGGGGCAAAGCGCGATGCGATGGCCGCGCTGCGCGATGCGATGGCCGAGTTGATAATCGTCCGCGAGGCAATTCACCAATGCGGCGAAGCCGCCGATTTCTTCGAGCAATTTGCGGCGCGTGAGCATCGCCGCGCCGAGGGCGAAGTCGAGCGGCTTGAGGTTGGTGGATTGCAAAACCTGGCTCCAGAAATCGGCATTGACAGCGACGGCTTCACAACGCATGGCCGGGGTGGCGGGATTGGCCAGCCGGTAAAAACAATTGACCAGGCCGGTTTTGGGATCGCGCAGCGGCGCGACGACGTTCGCGAGAAAATCGGGGGGCACGCGCACATCGGCATCGCTGACGAGAATCAGCGGATGTTTGACCAGCCGTTCGAGTTGAATGAGGGTTGAAACTTTGCCGTTGGCACCGGGCGATTCAGCGCAGACGACGAGTTGCGCGTCGCGGCCGGGATTTTTTTCAATGAGTTCGCGGACGATTTTGCAAACCGGATCACTGGCGTCAGCGGCGCCGAACAGAATTTGAATCTGGCCGGGGTAATGTTGATTGAACCAGCTTTGGAGTGATTCAACGGTGGTGGCGTCGCCGCCTTTGAGCGGTTTGAGCAGGGTGATGGCCGGGGCAAAAGACAAATCCGTGATGCGCCGGTGCAGGGGGAAGCGCCGGGCGGCGACCCATTGCCAGAGCGCGAGGGCAAAACTCAACAATGCCAGGGCAGCGAGAGTGGCTTCGAGAAAATTCACCGCCACAAAACAAACCGCAAATCAAGCGGCAGCGCCAGAGATTTTATCTTCGGGATGTTCGTCGAGGACGAGCACGCCGTGCGGCGGAAGGTCGTAGTTGCCGGAGAAGGTGTTGCCCGTGAGGAAATCGTGCATGGGCTTGTAAAATTGGATGCGCACGGGCGAATTTTGGTGGTTGAGCAAAAAGAAGACGCGCGTGCCTTCCTTTTGTCGCATGCTGACTTCGACGTTTTCAGGAACTTTGAGCAGGGGTTGCAACCCGCACATCTGGCGCAGCCACAAAACGAGGTCGTTATAAAAATGCTGGTGGCTCATGGTGCCGATGTAAATCGCCTTGCCGAGGCCGAAGTTGTTCATGGTCACGGCGGGATGTCCGGCGTAAAAGTCCTTCGCGTAAGTTGCCAAAACCTGGCAACCCTTCGGCTCGATGATGTCGCACCAAAGCCGTGCGGGATGCAAATGGCTGGTCGGGAACGCGCCCTTGAAGGTGAGGTGATTTTCCTCGCCGGGTGGAATGGGGTCGAATTCCAAAACTTCCAGGCCGAACATATCAATCAGGTCGTTCGGGTAGCCGGTGTCAGGCACGATGCAATATTCATTGACGAGGCCGGTGTTGAACGTGCCGACGAGCGTGCCACCGTTTTGGACGTAAAGTTTGAGCCGGTCAGCCTCGCCAGCGGACAGCAGGTGCAGCGATGGGGCGAAAACGATTTTGTATTGCGAAAGGTCTTCCGTTGGCCGGGCAAAATCCACGGAGATGTTGCGGTCGTGAAGTGCGTTGTAAATGAGTTGAATGTGCTCGCGGAGGTTGAAAAATTTGTTCGGCTGCATTGGCTGTTGCAGCGTCCAGTCGTTGTCGTGTGTGTAAAGAATGCAGGCATCGGCCACAACCTTGGTGTCTTTGATGGCGGGGGCGAGCAATTTCAATTCCTCGCCGATTTGGCTGATTTCCTTGAAGATGCGGTCATTGCCTTCGAGATGGTGTGGCAGCACTGCGCCGAAAAATTTATCATTGCCGATGCGCGGCTGGCGCCAGTGGTAAAAAAACACGCCGCAGGCGCCACGCGAGACCAATTGATAGGTGAACAGCCGGATGACGCCGGGACGCACGAGCGAGTTGACGTCCTGCCAGTTGACCTGGCCGGCCTTTTGTTCGATGACCCAGAATCCGCAGTCGCTGTCGGGCGTCTTGATGTCCGTTTTTTTCAGCGAGCGGAGGATGTCAATGTCGCAGGCCAGTTCGGTGGATTTGGTCTTGATGGCCGCGTTGCTCTCGATAGAGACAAAATCCACGACGTTCGCCATGTCGAAGTGGTCGAATTTCCGCGTGAGCGCGCGCAGGTTGACGGTGACGGGATGGTCGGGGCAAATTTCATGCAGGACATCAGCCTGCATCCGGGCAAAGGCGATGATGGCGTCGCTGCAGAAGCGGTTCCAATCGAGCAAGAGCGCCGGGTTGTGCATCGCGGGGGCATACATGGGCATTGGCACATCGTCGAATGAGGAAACGATCTGACCCCAGCAGCGCAAGCCGAGCTGGTCGTTGAGGCGCCCGACGGTTTCGTATTTCAACTTGAGCCAGTTTTGCCATTCCAGGCGCGAATCTTCGTTAAACGACCACTCGGTTTGATGTCCGCCGAGGCCGTTGTCAATCTGCCAGGCGATTAATTGGGGATGATCGCCCAAGGCTTGGGCCATGTTTTCAACCAAACGCTTGGACGTGTTCCAAAAAGTGTCGTTGTTGAAGCAAACGGCGCGGCGCGTGCCTTCGTG
>DLMG01000327.1 GCA_002479245.1 Verrucomicrobia subdivision 3 bacterium UBA7542
GGATTTCGACGCGGCGATCGCCCGCGGGGACAAGGCCGAGGTGGACATTTACGAGTATGCCGGCGAGATAAAATCGGGTTTTGCGGCCGGAAACCTGAACGCTTTTTTCCAAAATCTGCGTGACACGACGGTGCGGGAACGTCTGGAAAGCAGGGGTGTTCCGGTGGAAGTTTTGAAACCGTTCACGATCCAACGGCAGAATGTCGCGCCGCCGGCGAAGGTCGCCGGGAGCCTGCTGGGCGGGATGCTTCCCTATATCATCATCATCCTGTGCATGACGGGTGCCATGTATCCGGCGATTGACCTCACCGCCGGCGAGAAGGAACGGGGGACGATGGAAACGATACTTTGCTGTCCGGTTGGGCGAACCGAGCTGGTGTTGGGAAAATTTCTGATGGTGCTCACCGCCTCCGTCGGCACGGTCGTGCTGTCGCTGTTGAGCATGGGCGCAACGTTCCAGTTCGCCAAACGGGTCCTGGCGGGATCAGCGCCGCGGGAAGTCCTGCAGACCGTCGCCACCATTGATATCGGGGGATTGGCCGGGGTGTTTCTGATGCTGTTGCCGGTGGCGGTGATGCTCTCGGCGGCGCTGCTGATGGTGGGGTTGTTTTCGAAGAGTTTCCGCGAAGCGCAGAGCTATTGCGGCCCACTGATGCTGGTTGTGATCGTGCCCGCGATTGCCGGGATGTTGCCCGGAATGGAACTCAATGCCTCGCTCGCCGTGGTGCCCCTGTTGAATGTCAGCCTCGTCTGCAAGGAAATGATTTCCGGCACCTGGCATTGGAATTACATCCTGCTCATTTTCGGGTCGGCCTGCCTGTACGCAACGGCGGCGCTGGCCGCGGCGGTATGGATGTTCCACCGCGAAGAAGTGTTGTTCCGGTCCTGAAGGGTGGAAAGACGAATGCCGAAGGCTGAAGTCCAAATGCTAAAGGACTGCGTAAAAGGCCTTCAGCCTCACGGGGTAATTTATCCAGGGCTGCTTTTGCGCTTTTTGCGCCTCCTTGCGGCTGAAAATTTTGCGTCGCGAAGATTTTAACGGAGCGCGGCTTGTCTCCAGTTGCAGCGGAACAGGTTGCGAACAGAGGTTGGGGTTGTCGAACGGTCTTCCGCGGGCGTACCGGCTGCGGGTTGGGACAACCCGCGCTCCGTTTTGGTTGCGGCAAATAAAATCCGTGTCCATCCATGGTTAACTTCTTTGTGTTCAGCGATTGACGGCCTGCATGGCCGGTTCCGGGTAGCGCAGGCCGGCGGTGGCCCCGGGTGGCGCTGCAGCCGAGATCTCTTTCAAATCCACCGGCGTCAGTTCGATGTTCAGCGCCGCCACGTTTTCCTCGAGATAGTTCCGTCGCTTGGTGCCGGGAATGGGAACGATGTCGTCGCCTTGCGCGAGCACCCAGGCCAATGCGAGTTGCGCCGGCGTGCATTGCTTCCGCTTCGCCAGTGTTTCGATCCGTTCGGTCAGTTTCAGGTTGCGTTCGAAGTTCCCGCCCTGGAACCGCGGATTGTTCCGCCGCCAATCATTCACCGGCAGGTCCCCGGGTTTCTTGAATTTCGCCGTGAGAAAGCCGCGACCCAGCGGGCTGTAAGGCACAAAGCCGATTCCCAGTTCCCGGCAGAGCGGCAGAATTTCCGCCTCCACGTCGCGCGTCCACAGGGAGTATTCCGTCTGCAACGCGCTGATGGGATGCACCTTCATCGCGCGGCGGATGGTCGCGGGCGCCGCTTCGGACAGTCCGAGGTAATGCACCTTGCCGGCGCGGACCAGTTCGCTCATCGCACCGACGGTTTCCTCGATGGGCACCTGCGGATCCACCCGGTGCTGGTAGTAGAGATCAATTTCCTTCACGCCCAACCGCTGCAGACTGGCATCGCAGCACGCGCGGACGTATTCAGGCCGGCCGTTCACGCCGAGAAAATTGCCCCGCTCATCGCGCATATTTCCAAATTTCGTGGCCAGGACCACCTCGCGGCGGCGGCCTTTGATGGCGTGTCCAACCAGCCGCTCGTTTTCGCCGCAGCCGTACATGTCCGCCGTGTCAAGCAAGGTCACCCCGAGGTCCAACGCGCGGTGGATGGTGGCGATGGATTCCTGGTCATCGCGCGTGCCATAGAAGTCCGACATGCCCATGCACCCGAGTCCGGGCGCCGGGACGGTCAATCCTTGTTTTCCAAGCTTTCGCTGTTTCATGTCATTTCCTTTCCCTTGCGCAAAATCAGTTTCAATCTGCACCAAAAAATCCGTCGTGCAAGAGCGATCGGATGAACACTTGGAGCACGGGCAGGGAAAGCGGACCGCGTAAAGCTTCCAACTTCGTCCCGCGTTGCGGGACTACGATGGACAGGTCGCCACGCGGCAGGCTCGCGTAAAAGACTTTGTCTCACGCGGCGGACCGGCGTAAAGCTGCGCCATGCGGCAGGCCGCTAATCTTCGCTTATCAGCGCTGATGAGCGGGGATGAGAGGTTGTTGGTTGGTTGAGGGTTGAAGGTTGAGGGTTGAAGGTTAAAACGGCTCGCGAGAATCAGCCTTCGCCAAGGCTACGGCGCGACAGGCGCTCGCCCCAACTTTGCGTTATCTGCGTTCTTTGCGGCAAATAAAATCCATGCGGTTTCCCTCTTTGCTAGGACACGTCTTTTCATTTTTG
>DLMG01000068.1:0-1262 GCA_002479245.1 Verrucomicrobia subdivision 3 bacterium UBA7542
AGCACATCATTGATGAAGGCTACAAAACCGCGCAGGACATCCTCTTCAAAAATCGCAGCAAACTGGAATTAATTGCCAGCGCGCTGCTCGAATACGAAACGCTCGATCGCTCGCAGGTCGAGGAAATTGTCAAAACCGGCAGGTTCACTCCGCCACCGCCCAAGCCGCAAAGCGAAACGGTTTTAAGCGCGCCCGCTGGCACGCCCCTGCCGGAAACACCGCCGAAGCCCATGCCGCCGAAACTGCCCGGCTTGGGAACGCCTGCGCCAGCCACGGTTTGAGAACAGGCGTGGCGGCTTTAGGCAGAAAGCCGAACAAAATAATTTTCCGGAGAAATGCGGCAGTCTGCCGACACGCCGCTACGATGAGCCAGGATTGGAGAAGGATGCGAAAATCGCAAATCGTTTGTCGCAAATCGAAAATAACGAGCCTGCCGGCTTTGGCTCCTACGCGCCTTTTCTCAAAGTCTTCAAATCCTCGGCTAAAAACTGGGTCACATCCTTGAACCGCGCGACGTTGTCCGGGTTGACGGTCATGAGCGTCTGGTGCGCTTCGAGACTGGTGCGCGTGATTTGCTCGTGCGTTGGATGGGTGGATTCGGGCGTGTGGGTCTCAACGTCACCGGGCAATTCCAACGCGCCGGTGATGATTTTGAAGAGATGCAACGCGCCCAGATTTTCCAGCAACTCGGTGATTCGTGCGTTTGGATTGAACAGCTCGATGCCGCGTTGATTGGACGCGTCCGGCTGGTCCATTTTTAATCCGAACCCGGCCAGCACGCCGAGAAATGTGCTGTCCATGAGCACACACTCCGACAGGTCAATGATGAAATGAACGTAGCCTTTCTGCGCCAGCCCGGCGAGCAGCACCTTGAAATCGGGGCTGAACGAGAAATTGGCGCGACCCGATATTTTCACACAGGCGAAATCCTTGCCGACCAACACCAGCAATTTTGCAGTCAAAGTTGACATTGTTTAATAAAACATTTTGCGCGTTCACGCCGCTACTTCGTGCGGCAGGACAATCTGCACGAGCGTTTCCTGCAACACCAGTGCTTCATCGAGTCCGCTGGACACCAGCCGCTGGTTGCAACGCAGCAGCAAATCCATGGCGCGAACCAATTCGCCCTGGGTGTATTTTTTCACCTGGGGCAGCGCTTTATAAAGCACATACGGATTCAATGCCAGCGGATTAAACCTCCGGTCCGCCGGCAGTTTATCCGCCGGCACGCGCTCCAGTTGCGCCTTGAACCGGTTGTAATC
>DLMG01000068.1:1376-12443 GCA_002479245.1 Verrucomicrobia subdivision 3 bacterium UBA7542
CATCGCGCGCACTTTTGAAATCAAGCCGTAAAGCAAACCGATTTCGGACTTGTGCGAATCGGTTTTAACTCCCCACAATTCCTCATCCAGGGCCGAAAGCGTTCGGCCCAGATCGCGGTCGCCCAAAGCATCACCCAGCGCAAATGCCCGCGCCGTTTTGTTTCGCGTGCAAATGGCGGCAACGTCGGCAAACTCGATTTTCTTCCGCTCGCCGGCGAACAGGCATAATTTTTCAATCTCGTTGCCAAGCTGGCGCGGATTGGGACCGACGCGATTCACCAGTTCACCCAATGCCTCCTCGGAAATTTCCTTCTGCCGGGTGCGCACGGCCGCGCGCGCCGCGATTTCCGCGCGTTCCGCCCAATCCTTGTCATCCACCGACCAGCCGGAAAAGTTTTCGACCGTCCCGATTTTATCGAGTGTTTTGAAAAAGGTTTTGCGCTTGTCCACCTTGCCCGCGCTGATGAGCAGCCGGACGCCCGACCATTTGAAATTTTTAAGTTCCTCGGCCAGATCGTTCAGCGTTTCGGTGACCGCCTGCGCCGACGCGGCGCGTTCGTCGCCGAGAAAATTGCAGTCGCGCAGCCAGATGACCTTGCCGGAGCCGAAAAAGGGGAGGGTTTGCAGCGCTTCGCGCAACCGGGCCAGCGCGGTGAGCGCCTCGCCGCTGTTGGATACGGTGGCCTCGATGATTTCGTGGTCCATGCCGCCCAACTCTTCGCCCCATTGCTGGTAAAGTTTTTTGGCGCGTTCCTTGACGGCGAATTCGTCGTCGCCGCAAATGAGGGCCACAGGCTGAGAGGTCTTGACAGCAGACATGTTTATTGGTTCCCGGGAGTTTCCAGTGGTTTCATCGCCGGAGCAAAGAATTAATGACTAATAGCGAAGCACGAATGACGAAAGAATTCCCAATGAATCAATTCCGAAACCACTCGTGGTGTTTTTGCCCTCCGGGGTCATTTGCGCTTCGTCATTCCTTGGTCATTATGGTTTCGTTCTTCGTCATTCCTTTCCGTTCTAAGCCGGGGCAAATGGCCGCCGGAGCGCCACTTGATTCCATGAAAAGTCAAATCATCTGTCTTATTCGGCTTCGCTGCCGGTCTCATTGATCCGGTTCAGCACCTCGCTCATGTCCTCGACTTGTTCAAAAAGCTGGGAGGCGACAAAAATCGGTTTCTTCTGCGCGGCGGCGATGGCGAGGCAATCGCTGGGGCGCGCGTCCACCTCGACAATTTTCCGCGCCAGTTCGTTTTGCTGCTGCAAGATGAGCCGCGCGAAGTAGGTGGAATTCTTCAGATCCGTGATGATGACGCGTTCGACGTTGATGCCGAAGCCCTGGAAAATCCGGTTGATGAGGTCGTGGGTGAGGGGCCGTTCCTTGGGCGTCTGACGCAGGAACATGCCGATGACTATGCCCATTTGCGGCTCGACGTTGATGACAAAAACCTTTTCATCGTTGCCGACAAACAGCGCACAACTACTGTTGGCGGGAAGAATCCCTCTGATTTGCACTGGTACGACATCGTGCTTCATGGCCTGAATTTAAGCTGATTCCGGCGAAATACAAGTCTTGTTGGTCGTAAATCAATGCATCGGTCCGCAATGACAAGCCGGCTGGCCCGGCAGGGTCAACTGGTTTGACCGGTTTTGCCCCGTCAGCCATTCTTTTTTGACATTCCGGGCACGATGAGCAATCGTCCCGGCAAGTTTTTAAAGAACAGTTCCGGCGGCTCAACTTGGACGATTCCAGCCGGTTTTATGAAGTGTTTGATCGTCAATGCCGATGACTACGGTTACACGCCCGGAGTGAGCGCGGGGATTCGCCGCGCACACACGGCAGGGGTGGTCGGCAGCACAACGGTCATGATGCCCATGCCGCAGGCAAGGGCGGCGATCGAGCAGCTCAAGGTCGAGACGTCTTCACTCGGCGTCGGCGTGCATCTGACCTTGACGGAGGGCGTGCCGTTTCGGCTCCCGGCTTTTCCTTCCTGGCAGGCGCTTCCGGCCGCGCTGGCGGAGATCCCGGCCACTTCACTCCGCGATGAGTGGCGGGCTCAGATCGAGGCGTTTCTGGCGACGGGCCTCCGGCTGACCCACCTCGACAGCCATCACCACGCCGCCTACCGCCACGAAAACGCCTTCGCCGTGCTGCTGGAGCTGGCGCGATACCACGGGGTTCCGGTGCGGAATCCCTTTCCTATCCCGAACGTCGATGCCCGCTTCGCCAGCCGGCTGTTCGGCGCTTCCGGCGTGCGCCATCCGGCACGCTTCCTCGATGTCTTCGATGGAATCACGCCCAACAGCGATGCCTTCATCAATGCGGTCGGCAATCTGGAGGAGGGAGTCACGGAATTCATGGTCCATCCCGCCGTTGTGGATGACGAACTGCGCCGGCTGTGTCCCAATTTTGCCGAACCGCGCGCCCAGGAATTCTCCGTTCTCACCGATCTGCGCCTGCGGGCGGAGATTAAGCGACTGGGAATAGAGCTCGCGACGTTCGCCGCCTTGAGTTGATCCCAAGTCTAGAGCTTTTTGTAGCCGCCGACGTCAGTCGGCGCAAATTGATTAACGGAGGATAATTATGGCGCGAACTGACGTTCGCGGCTACGAGATTATTTAAATCGCTCTAACTGGAACCGGAAAGGAAACAATCCAGATCAATGGGAGCTTCGGCGAATGCCTGAATCGCTCCTCGAAACAACCCGCGAATCTGATTACGGTGAGCTTGGAGTAATTCAGTGCGGCTTGCCGCAATTACACGCCGGCGAGCTCCCGGCCGAGGCGGCCGTGCCCGGCTCGTAATTCAAATACGTTATTGGCTTGCGTGACGAGCGCGCGAACATGCACGAACGCCGCGTGACTACAACGCGAACCAATGGTTACAACGGTTTCGTGAATCTGACGTAAAAACGCACAGTCGCGCAGTTCCACTGTTGCAATCTGTTGCATTGAAAATGACGCGCTCATGGATGCGTTGCAAAAAATGTCGCAAGCGCGTTCGTGACGTGAGGCAATTCGCGGTGGTATTCCGCACTGCCTTGCGGCCCAACGCGGTTTCTGCCGCTGGTGCGGGAATCATGCATTTCGGCGTTCCGACTCGTTGTAGCGAGTTTTACGCGGTTCTCTAAAAATCAAATTCGCAACCGAGGGCACTCGTTTGGGTGTGAACAACTTATTCTGGACAGGAAATGAGGTCGGCGTAGAGTCGTAATTAATCAGATGGCTTTGGGCCTGTACCCAACACAATTGTACCAAACGACAATTCGATTGGCCAGTCGTGTGTGCTCAGAAAAAATAAAACACTTAAATCCTATGAAAACAAGCAAATCACTAAACATCACCATTCTCACCATCGCCACAGCTCTGGCCGTTCAGGTTCAAGCTCAGGTCTCGACTCCCATCCTTGCTGGGTTTACCAGCTATTCCCTCCCACGGGAAGACGACTCGCCCAGTCAATTGGCAACGATGCCGTTTACCATCAACTTTTACGGCACCTGGTACTCCGATGTTTGGGTCAACAACAATGGTAACGTGACCTTTGACGGTTCCCTGTGGCAATATATTCCCGGCCCCTTGAACAGTGTGGGCATGCATATCATCGCTCCCTACTTCGCAGATGTGGACACACGCAATCCCGCCTCCGGTGTCGTGACCTACGGAAATGGCACAGTGGACAACCACGCGGCCTTTGGCGTGGACTGGGTCAACGTGGGGTATTATGATTTGCACGCGGACAAGCTGTTAAGCTGCCAATTGGTAATCATCGACCGTTCGGATATTGCTCCGGGGGACTTTGACATGGAATTCAATTACGACAAGGTGCAATGGGAATGGGGCGATGCTTCAGTGGGCGAACCTCCCCATGCGGGCTTCTCGGATGGAGGGGCCAATGACGTTGAACTGCCGGGTTCCGGCGTGGAAGGGGCGTTTCTGGATACAAACACGGCGACCGGTTTAATCTATAACAGCCTTAACAGTACAGTGTCGGGCCAATATATTTTCTCCTTCCGGGACGGAACTCCGCTAGAACCTGTTCCCGAACCGAATTTGATGGCTATCTTCTGCTTTGGTGCTGCTGGACTGGCGTTCTTGCGTCGGCGTCAGCGTTAATCCGTTAGAGCACCCCGAAGTAAATTAACAACACTCCACCGGCTCCAAAACCCGGTGGGGTTTTTCATTTCAGTATTTCAGCAATTGATTTTGGCCATAGCCGTAACAATATAAAATCAATCAAACCATCCCTCACATGTGGAGGTAACTGGTTTGGCCCCGATTAGAATCCCGCAACCAAATCCCGCACCCGAACGCCAAGAGCCTTGGCGATTTTCACCAGATTGTCCACCGACGGTGATTCGACTCCCCGCTCGATTCGGCTAATAAAAACCGTGGAGGGGTCGGCTCTTTCAGCCAATCACATTCGCAATAGAAGGCACTCGTTTGGGTGTGAACAACTTATTCTGGACAGGAAATGAGGTCGGCGTATGATTCGATTAATCAGTCAGGAAAGAAACTTGAACCTATGTGACCCTATGAAAACGAAATTCAAATCCATCATTCGTGCCGCGTGTCATTCAATCGGCGGAGTGGTCTGTGCGGCAGCGGTCATGCTGATTGCTTCCAGCGCGCAGGCGCTGAATCTGGTTGCGTCGAGTGCTGGCGGCACAATTTATGTATTTTCATCAAGTGGAGCACAAAGCACCTTTGCCTCCGGGTTGTTTGATCCTGAAGGACTAGCCTTTAACAGTGCGGGCAATCTGTTTGTGGCGGACTATGGCAACAACGCCATTCAAGAATTTACGCCGGGCGGAGCGCAAAGCACCTTTGCCTCCGGTGTGTATTATCCTGAAGGACTAGCCTTTAACAGTGCGGGCGATCTGTTTGTGGCGGCGGGCGGCACACGCATCTATGAATTCAAACCGGGTGGAGCGCAAAGCACCTTTGCCTCCGGATTGTCTAATCCTATAGGACTGGCCTTTAACAGCGCGGGCACTCTGTTTGAGGCAGATTACTACAGCGGCAACATTTATGAATTTACGCCGTTCGGAACGCGAATCACATTTGCCTCCGGGTTGTCTTATCCTCAAGGATTGGCCTTTAATAGCGCGGGCGATCTGTTTGTGTCGGATTTAGTCGGCGGCAACATTTATGAATTTACACCGGGCGGAGCGGAAACCACGTTTGCCACTGGGTTGAATGATCCTCAAGGACTGGCCTTTGACAGCGTGGGCGATCTGTTTGTAGCGACTTCTGTTGGCAACATTTATGAATTTACGCCGGGCGGAGCGGAAACCACGTTTGCCACCGGGTTGACGATCCCGACGTTTCTCGCCTTCGGGCCCGTGCCCGTGCCTGAACCTTCTGCTTTGGGGTTGCTGGCCGTTGGTGCCATCGCACTCCTCGTCCGGCGCCGCCGCAACTTGGCCGCCTAGCTTATGGATGTCGGCGTATTGTCGTAATCAATCAGTCGGAAAAACTTGAACCTATGAAACCCTATGAAAATGAAATTCAAATCCTCTATTCGTGCCGCGTGTCATTCATTCGGCGGAGCGGTCTGTGCCGGAGCATTCCTATTGCTGGCCTCCAGCACGCAGGCGCAGAATCTGTTTGTGGCAGATTTCAGTAATAACAGCATTGAAATATTTAACTCAAGCGGCAGCGAGTCGGTGTTTGCCAATTCGGGTTTGGACGGGCCGATGGGGCTGGCCTTTGACAACGCCGGCAATCTTTACGTGGGAAACTGGTACAACAACACGATTGTCAAATATAACACAGCCGGCCAGTACAGCGTGTTCGCCGGTTCGGGACTTAATAATCCTCGAGGTCTGGCCTGTGACGCCAACGGAAATCTTTATGTAGCCAATTACAATGGCGACGATGTGATCGAATTTAACGCAGCCGGCCAGAGCAGAGTGTTTGCCTCAGGAATTAATCAACCAACCGGCCTTGCCTTCGACGGTCAGGGGAACCTCTATGTGGCTGATCGGAGCGACCAGATTCTGAAGTATAATTCAAGTGGTCAAGGGACGGTGTTTGCGAGCACAGGCTCAACCGGTCCAGGGCCGGAGGGCCTTGCATTTGACGGGGCTGGGAATCTTTACGTGGCGAATTACTGGAACAATGCGATTTATAAATTCAATCCCAGCGGCAACGGAGGGATCTGGGCAAGCACTGGGGGCGGCTACAACAACCCATTCGGTCTGGCCTACGCCAACGGAACTCTTTATGCGTCCTGCAACGTCAATGAGATCGAGGCGTTCGACGCGAACGGGAACGGTAGTTTCTTTGCCAGTACTCAGAACGGACCGTGGTTTATGGCCTTCCAGCCCGTGCCTGAACCCTCGGTTTTGGGGTTGCTGGCATTCGGCCTGTTTGGGATAACTCTCTTGCGTCGGCATCAGCGTTAATCCATTAGAGCAATCTCAGTAAAACAGACGGAGAAAAACCCCATCGGCCATCGAAACTGGTGGAGTTTATGATTTACTCCGGTTGGCCGCTTTCTGTTCCGCATTCGCGTGTGCGCAATCATGCGGTTCGGCGTTCCGACTCGTTGTAGCGGGTTTTACGCGGTTCGCAGGTTGACGGCAAAGTGCGGTTTTGTGCTTTCCTATTCATTTTTCCTCACCGTGTGAAGAATGTCTGGCTTTTCGGAAGTGATGGCATTAAATAAAGACCAATACTGCTGTATCAAACCAAAAGTCTGCGCCGTGTGTCGCTGAAGATGCGGTCTGCGTCGTAAGGTAACTCAACGCGCGTGTATGAGCAGCCGCCGTGCGACTCGCGCAGCATTTCGTGTGCGCCTGACAGCGCGTCCACCTCGTCATCATGCCTACCGATTGGGAAGTTTTCCAGCACGCGGAGAATTTTGAGGGTCGTAATTCAAATACGGCCCGAGCCATTTCTCGACTTCCGGCAAGGTCATGCCCTTGCGGACGTGATAATCCAGCATCTGATCGCGACCGAGTTTGCCGACGGCAAAATATTTTGATTCAGGGTGGGCAAAGTAAAGTCCGCTTACGCTGCTGGCGGGCCACATGGCGAAACTTTCCGTCAGCTTGATGCCGGTGTTGTTCTCCACGTCAAGCAGCTTCCAGAGAGTTCCCTTCTCGGTGTGGTCGGGGCAGGCGGGGTAACCCGCCGCTGGCCGGATGCCGCGATATTTTTCGGCAATGAGATCATCAATCTTCAGTTTTTCAACTTTGCCATAGCCCCATTCGTCCCGGACGCGCTTATGCAGGAATTCCGCAAACGCCTCCGCCAGCCGGTCGGCCAATGCCTCGGCCATGATGGCGTTGTAGTCGTCGTGATCGGCCTTGAATTTTTCAACCAGTTTATCAAGCCCGTGGCCGCTGGTCACGGCAAAAGCGCCCAAATGGTTGGCGGGAAAACGTGCTTCCGGCATCTTGCCGGAAGTTCCATTTGAAGTTTGATCTGCCGGCGAGACGCCGGCAGCACGTTTCGGCGCCACAAAGTCCGCCAGGCACCAGTTCGGCGTGCCGTCGTCCTTCGCGATTTGCTGGCGTAGAAAATGGAACCGGCTCAGAACCTTCGTCCGGGATTCGTCCGTGTAAAGCTCCACGTCGTCGCCCACCCGGTTTGCCGGGAAAAATCCATAAACGCCGCGCGGTTGGATCCATTGCTTGCTGACCATTTCATCCAGCAGCTTCTGCGCATCGGTAAAAAGTTTGCGCGCCTCCTCGCCGTGTTTCTCGTGGTTCAAAATCGCCGGATAACGTCCGCGCAATTCCCAGGTGTGGAAAAACGGCGACCAGTCAATGAACGGGACGATGTCGGCCAACGAAATCGGGTAGGGCGCGTCACTCCGTGCGCGCCGTTCTGCGGCGGGCAGGGGACTGCCCGCCCTACCTTCAGTTGAAAGCACCCGCACGCCGGTGAATTCCGGCTTCGGTAAATCATCAAATTTCAGCTTCGGCGCGTTGGCGCGGGCCTGTTCGATTGAAAGCAATTTTGCCTGCTTCCCGGCTTGCTGGGCGCGGACGCGGTCGTATTCTTCGCGGATTTGCGCCGCGAACTTCGGCCTTTGCTCCGCGCTGATCAAACTGCTGACCACCGGCACGGCGCGCGACGCATCCAGGACGTGTACCACCGGCTGGCCGTAACCGGGCGCAATCTTCACCGCCGTGTGCGCCTTGCTGGTGGTCGCGCCGCCGATGAGCAGCGGCAGTTTCAAGCCTTCGCGTTCCATCTCGCGGGCCACGTGCGCCATTTCATCGAGTGACGGCGTGATGAGTCCGCTCAGGCCGATGATGTCCACGTTCTGTTCGCGGGCAGTTTGTAAAATTTTCTCGCACGGCACCATCACGCCGAGATCAATGACCTCGTAGTTGTTGCAGCCGAGCACGACGCCGACTATGTTTTTGCCAATGTCATGCACGTCGCCCTTGACGGTGGCCATGAGGATTTTGCCTGCATTCTTGTGCACGCCCCCGGCGGCTTTCTTTTCTGCCTCCATGAACGGCTGTAGATACGCCACGGCCTTTTTCATCACGCGGGCGGACTTCACCACCTGCGGCAGGAACATTTTCCCGGCGCCGAACAGGTCGCCGACGACGTTCATTCCCGCCATGAGCGGGCCTTCGATGACGAGCAATGGTTTGCCGTATTTCCGCCGGGCTTCCTCGATGTCAGTATCAATAAAATCCACGATGCCCTTCACGAGCGCATGACTGAGGCGTTCCTCGACTGTGCCTTTGCGCCATTCGTCCTCGATGACCTCGGCCTTGCCCTTTTGCTTCACCGATTCGGCAAACTTGATGAGCCGCTCGGTCGCATCGGGACGGCGGTTGAGCAGCACGTCCTCGACCAGCCCGAGCAAATCCTTCGGGACCTCCTCATAAACGGCCAGCATGCCGGCGTTGACGATGCCCATGTCGAGACCGGCCCGGATGGCGTGGTAGAGAAACGCGCTGTGCATCGCTTCGCGCACGGCGTTGTTGCCGCGGAAGCTGAAGCTGACGTTGCTGATGCCGCCGCTGACCCTGGCGAGGGGGAGATTTTCCTTGATCCACTTGGTCGCCCCGATGAAGTCCACGGCGTAGTTCGCGTGTTCCTCCATGCCCGTGCCGACGGTGAGCACGTTCGGATCGAAAATGATGTCCTGCGGCGGGAAGCCAACCGTCCGGGTGAGGAGATTGTAGGCGCGTTGGCAGACTTCGGTCCGGCGCTCAAATGAATCCGCCTGGCCGCGTTCATCAAAGGCCATGACGACCACAGCCGCGCCGTAGCGGCGGACCAGCTTCGCCTGGTGCAGAAACTTTTCTTCGCCTTCCTTGAGCGAAATGGAATTGACGATGCCCTTGCCCTGCAGGCATTTCAGGCCGGCTTCGATGACATCCCATTTCGACGAGTCCACCATCACCGGCACCTTGCAGATGTCCGGCTCGGACGCGATGAGATTGAGAAACCGCGTCATCGCGGCGACGCCGTCAATCATTCCTTCGTCCATGCAGACGTCAATGACCTGCGCGCCGTTCTCGACCTGCTGGCGGGCGACGGTGAGCGCGGCCTCGAAATCGCCGGCTTTGATGAGCTGGGCGAACTTTGGTGAACCGGCGACGTTGGTGCGCTCGCCGATGTTGATGAAATTGATGGAGGCGTTTGTTGAATCGCCCTCGCCCTGACCCTCTCCCCCGGGGCGAGGGGACAGCGAAGCTCGTCTCTCGGAAATTCCAACGATGCTCGATTTGCCGACTGACTGACGACGATTCTCCCTCTCCCCGGGGGAGAGGGCCGGGGCGAGGGCGGATGTATCATGAATTGTGTTCCCGCGAATCGTCAGCGTGTCCAGTCCACTGAGGCGCAGACAAGGTTCGACTTTCGGCGGCACGCGCGGCGCCAAACTGCGCATCGCGTCGGCAATGGCTTTGATGTGCGCCGGAGTTGTGCCGCAGCAACCGCCGACAATGTTGAGCCAGCCGTTTTGCGCCCATTCCTTGAGTTGCGGCGCGAGCGTTTCCGGTGTTTCCGGGAAACCGGTCGACAGCAACGGATTCGGCAGCCCGGCGTTCGGATACGCGCTGACGTAAATTGGCGCAAGGCTGGAAAGTTCCTCGATGAGCGGGCGCAGTTCTTTTGGCCCCAGCGCGCAGTTCATGCCGACGGAGAGCAGGGGAACGTTCGAAATGGAATTCCAAAACGCCTCGACCGTCTGGCCGGTCACGCCGCGGTTGCTGCCGGCCTGGATGAACGTGACGGAGGCCATCACGGGGATGCATTTTTGGTAGGGCGCGACACTCCGTGCGCGCCGCTCGGCGGGCAGGGGACTGCCCGCCCTACCTTCAACGGCTTGAATTCCGCGTTCATCAAAGATTTTTTGAATGGAAAAAAACGCCGCCCGCGCGTTAAGCGTGTCAAAAATCGTTTCGACCAACAGCACGTCCGTGCCACCGTCGAGCAAACCGTTGATCTGCTCGCTGTAAGCTTTCACCAGCTCGTCGTAATTCGTGCCGCGCGCGCCGGGATTGTTCACGTCCGTCGAAATGGACGACGTCTTGGTCGTCGGGCCAATCGAGCCCGCGACGAAACAAACCCGCCCGGGCTGCGCTTTTTCGACCTTGTCCACCGCGCGACGCGCACATTCCGCGCCCGCCTTCGACAATTCGTAAGCGAGCGATTCTATCCCGTAATCCGCCAGCGAGATGGACTGCGAGTTGAACGTGTTGGTTTCAATGATGTCCGCGCCCGCTTCGAGATACTGGCGATGGATGTCCTCGATGATGTCCGGCTGGGTGACGTTGAGCAGGTCGTTGAGACCCTTTAGGTCCCGACCGCGCCAGTCCGCGAACCGCGCGCCGCGAAACGCCGCCTCATCCAGCTTGCGTTGCTGGATCATCGTGCCCATCGCGCCGTCAAGGATGACGATGCGCTCGCGCAACCGGCGTTGGAGATGTTCAATTCTGTCCGTCATTGGCTTGCGATAAATTAACCGGACGAAAACTAACGGAAAGTCTTCGCCAATGCAAATAAAATATCAACGTATCTTGATATGATGATATGATATAGTAAGGGACGAGTTTTACCACGGATGAACCCAGCGCGGCTTACGCCGCA
>DLMG01000261.1 GCA_002479245.1 Verrucomicrobia subdivision 3 bacterium UBA7542
TTTCATGAACGCGTCCACCAGCAACTCCGCGTCGCAGTTGCAGCCTTCCGGCGCAAAATTCGCGGCGTCAATGACCAGTGTGGTTTCGTTCTCCTGCGGCGGCCGCAGGTTGCCGCGCGTCGCGAAATCAATGAGCCGGAACGCGCTCTTGCCGGAATCCTTTGAACCGATGTTGGGGAGGTTGCCGAGCAACCGGCTCAACTCGCTGTGGATGACATGCAGAACGTGGCTGCGTTTCTTCGATCCGGTTGAGTAGCGCCGGTCGTTAAGCAGCGTAAAGACCTCAATCGCCGTCGCCGTCCTGGAGGCATCTTTTGCCTGATTGGTGATTTGCCGGCACGCTCGGCGGAATTCATCAAACGTCCATTGCGGAAGCTGGTCGCGCATCCATTCGAAAGTAGCCGCCGACGTCAGTCGGCGCTGATCTGTATTTTCGTTCAGAGTGCGCGGACTGACGTCCGCGGCTACATCCTTTGAAAAATCGCACGGCTCGGTCCCTCCCGGCATGGGAACCGGTTTGCCGAATTTGTCCGTGCAGGCAATCCGGATTTTGCCGGCCGGATTTTTTTGCAGATTGAAAATGAACGCTCCGCCATCATCATGGCTGCCGCCGCGTGCATTCCAGTAGCGGTCCGCCACGGGGCAGATCCGTTTGTCATCCTTCGAGAGACTCAACAGCGTGGCATCGATGGCCTGTTTTTCCGAGCCGATCAGCCCCACCTGGACTTCGCCGTCGCAGAAGGCGAACACCTGGGGCCGGAGCATCGCGGTGTCGGTGATGCCCATCAACTGGAATTGCTTCTGGCGGGCAAGATTGCGGGCGATGATGAAAAACCACGGGCCATCGGGCGAGCCGTGGATGTGGGTGGCCTGGATGGCCCGGTAAATCTTTTGTTTCTCCGGATCGAGCCGGTCAAAGTCCAGTTCCGTGGTGGGCGCCAGCGCCTCGATGATATACTCCAGCGGATAATGGTAGGTGCGGGTGAGCAGGTCGAACAACAGCGCGGACACTTCCGTGTCGGTGAGGAACTGGGGATAGATCTGGCGCTGCTTGAGATATTCGGTCACCGAATGGTAATTGGCGAAGTCGCCGTTGTGCACCAGCGCCATGTCAATGGCCGCAAACGGATGGGCGCCGCCGGGATGCCAGACGCGGCCCTTGGTGGGGAAACGCTGATGGGCAATCCATTCGTAGGCGCACAGCTCTTCGATCTTGTAGTATTTGACAATGGCTTCGGCATAACCGACCACCTTGAGGATCATGATGTCCCGGCCATGCGAGAGCACGAAGGCCCGTTTTTCGCCCAGCGACGCGTAATATTTCTGGTTGAGACTGAAACTATTCTGGTTGACGAATTCATCCTCCGCCTCGTCGCGTTCGAGTTGTTGCAGATGGTTCTTCGCAATGAACGCATCGAGCACCAGCGGCTTGACGCGGACAAAGTAACGGCAGACATCGGGCGGCAAGACCTCCAGGCCCGGCACGGATTTCCAGTCAGCGACCTTGTCGAGCTGCGCGGAGGCGGCGATGTCGAAGAACGGCGTGATATATTGTTCCTCGATTTCCCGGCGCAGCTTTGTGTCTATGAACGCCACGTGCAGCAGGTAATGGCTGTCCAGCACCTCGCGGCTGACGCCGAGCTGTTCGGGGACAAGCCCGACTGCGGCGATGCCGCCGCCCTTGCCGTTGCCGCGGTTGTGCATCTGGCACGACGGTTCATAGATGTGCCTGCCCGGCACCGGCTCGCTGCAGCAGAAACCGACCACGCCGCAGCCGCCTTCCTCCGCTTCCTTCCGGATGGACGGGGAATAGTTGAGGCTTTCCGCCAGTCGTTTTCTTGAACCGGCCAGCCGTTTTATCAATTCACGTGTAGTGTCGAGGCTATGCCTCGAACCAATTACTCCCGGACTATCCGGCCAGAGGCCGGACGCTACACCGCTAGATTGGTTGAACAGGTTTCGGTTCATTTTGTTGCCGGCTCGCCCCGTGGAGTAGTCTGTTCCATCTGGCTGGGTATGTTCGTTGTCGTCATTACTCCACTGGGCAAGTCGTTGGTGTAATCAAGGTGCATCAGGAGGTCGGTGCGTCCGCGCAGTTCGCCGACGCTGCGCAGGCCGAGGCGCTGTAAAATTCCGACCAGCGTCTTGTGCCAGGCGCTGTAAAGGTTGACCAGCCGCTGGGTGCCCCACTCAATGTCTATTTTCCCGGAAAGCTCGGGGTCGGTCGTGGCGATGCCGCGCGGACAGCCGCGTCCGCTCTCGCAAAGGCTGCACCGCACACAGCCCAGCGCCACCAGTTCCGCCGTCCCGACGACCGCTCCGTCCGCGCCCAGGGCGATGGCCTTGGCGATATCGTGGGCCGTGCGGATTCCGCCGCTGGCGATCAGGGTCACCTTGTCGCGGACGCCTTCATCCGTGAGAAAATTGTGCACCTTGCCAATGGCGTATTCGATGGGCATGGCAATGTTCTTTTTGGCAATGTCCGGCGCCGCGCCGGTTCCGCCATAGCCGCCGTCAATGTGGACAATATGTGTGCCGGCGGAATAGCTGCCCACGGCAACCATGTCCACGTCCGTGGGGGTGGATACTTTCGTTGAAATCAAGGCGCGCCGGTTCACATGCTTGACCCAGTCGATATGCTTGGCGTGGTCTTCGATGGAATAGACGCTATGGAACGGGAACGGTGAAAACAGTGAAATGCCCAGCACGGTTTCGCGCATTTTTGCCACGGCCGGGGTGTTTTTGTCGCCCAGCAGGTGGCCGCCCAGACCGGGCTTGGCGCCCTGGGCATACTTGAATTCCACGATCGGCACCCGCTGAATCGTTTCCTCGCGCACACCGAAAAGTCCCGTGGCAACCTGCGTAATCACATGGTCGTCGTACGGTCGCATGCGTTCCATGTATCCGCCCTCACCGGTGCAGGTAAACGTGTTCCACGCCACGGCTGCGCGGGCCTTTGACAATTGAGTCACATTGCTGACCGACCCGAACGACATGCCGCCGCCATACCAGGGGACATCAATTTTGATTTCCGGCCGGCCATCAGCCCGCTTGTTCAGCGAGATGCTGGTGTCAATCTGGTCCGCGTCGATTTTTACGGGCGGCTGTTTGGGGAATTTGAACCGGAGCTTGTCGAAGCCGCCGCCGGAATTGCCGCACTCATAATTGTAGTCGTATTCTTCAGAGGGCACCTCGCCGGTCTCGGCCATTTTCCATGTCGCCAAAATCAAATCCGCCGACCAGCGATAATCACCGAGCGCCCGGTACATGGGATTTTCCCGGATTTGCAGCGCCTGCTGCGGGCAATGGGCCACGCAATAATGCCCGTTATTTGCGCAGGCCGGTCCGATGCACAAGTGATGGTTGGGCTCGCCAAAATATTCAAACCCGGGTTTTCGCACATGGACGCCATGGGTACAAACCTCCACGCACTTGCCGCAGCGTTGACAGTCCAGGCTGCGATGGACGATGTACTTGGCGATCTCGTTGCGATAGCGGGACGG
>DLMG01000009.1:0-158 GCA_002479245.1 Verrucomicrobia subdivision 3 bacterium UBA7542
CCGATTTGCGCGAGATCCAACCGGACGCCGGGAAGGTTGAAGCCTTGCCGGAAAACGTCGGGCCCGGTTTGCCAGGACTGCAACGAGCCGAGCAGGATGATGTCGCCGCTGCAGGAGTCCCAGATTTCAACACGCGGGAAAACGGAGTTGAAGGTGCG
>DLMG01000009.1:305-4249 GCA_002479245.1 Verrucomicrobia subdivision 3 bacterium UBA7542
ACACTGCCGATGCCAACCGTCCACGGATTTGACGGTTCGGCCACGATCACGTCGTAAAGCTGTGGGTTCAATTTAAGCACGGTGCGCGCATCCTCGCGCCACAGGTGTGTGCGCGAATCGTCGAGCACACAGCGGTTCCAGTTTGTGAAAAACTGCGAGGCGCGGACGACGGGCTCACAGTTTTCGGCAATCACAATTTTTTCAACGGGATATGACAACAACGCCCCGGCGGAAATCCCCGAGCCAAGTCCAAAGACGAAAACGTCCTTCGAACCGGGTTTGGCCAGCATGGGCAGGTGCGCGAGGAGCAGTTGCGTGCTCGAATCTGAATGGGCCGTCGCGTCCGTCTTGCCGTTGACGCGCAGGCTGCGGTCGGTCGCCGCGGGGACGCCAGGAATGTTGTCACCTTGTTCGACTGACACGGTGGCATCTGCCGAATCTTCGTAGAAAAGAATTTTAACGTGTTGTTTCCGCAGCGGCATGGCCGTCGGGTCAAATTCTTTTTCCCGCCCCCGGAATACGCCGGAGCTGATTACGCATCGCCAATCTTCCCCGCCAAAGACAAACAGACATCCGGCAAACACGGCGGCCGACACGGCCAAAATTTTTCCCGTGCGCCAGGCGGAACGCCAGGTGACGACCCCTGTCCCCAATGCCAACACCAGCGCCAGTATGCCGAAGGCATTGCGCAAACCAACCAATGGCATCAACACGAAACCTACGGTCAGCGTGCCCGCCACCGCGCCCAGCGTGTTCCAGGTGAGCAGCGTGCCGACCTTGTCGCCGAGCGTGACCGTTCCTGCCGATTCAGCGCGGATCATCAAGGGCAGCACCGCGCCGATGCACGCGGCGGGCAGACCGAGAATCACCAGCGAAATGCCCGTGGTCAGCCACTCGTGATAAACATAGCCCACACTCGTGCGACCGATGCCGGTTTGTGCGATGCGATAAAAATCCACCCACCGCTCGAGGTTAAAAACGAGCAGCGTGATCCATCCCGCCGCCACGCACAACAACAGGGCAACCATTTTTGCATCGGGAATTTTCCGGCGGTGTGACGACGCAATCCACGCGCTGCCCAGCCCAATGCCCAGGATGAATGCCATGAGCACGACGGCGAAGGATTGCAGCGACGAACCAAAAATCATCGCCAGCGAGCGGGACGCCAGCACTTCCAGTCCCATTGCGACTGCGCCCGTCATGGCAACGACGGCGCAGGCCCAACGCCGCGTTGGCGACGAAGCAACGCCGTTCGCGGTCGTCACCACCGGTTCCGCCGGGCTTGCAATTCCAATCAACCGGGTGCGGCTCAACCATCCCGCCGTTGCGCCGATGATGACATTCACCATCGCCGTCATCTGGAGCGATGAGACCAGCCCAAGGTTTTGCACCAGCCAGAAGCCGGCCAGCCCCGCGCCCACCACCGCGCCGAGGCTGTTCACCGAGTAAAATAATGCGGAACGGCGGCCGGCGTCCGAAGAAAATTTTTGCAACCACGCCGCGAGCAGCGGCAGTGTGCCGCCCATCAAGATCGTCGGGCCGAGCAACAACGCCGCGCTCAAAAAACCTTTCCACGCGAGAAGCCACCCGGGGTGTTCCGCAAGGCCCGTTCCCACGGCGACAAAAATCCGGTCAACCCACCGGTCCAGCGACGGGAAGAAAAAAGCATAGAGCCCGATGGCAATTTCAAGACAACCATAAACGCGCACGGGCTGCCTCAAGCGATCCGCCCGGCGGCCAAAAATTTTATTGCCGAGCGCCAATCCGCCCATGAATGCCGCGAGGACGACCGTTTGCGCGTAAATCGTGCTGCCAAAAATTTGCGAGAGAAATTTCGACCACACGACCTCGTACACCAGCGCGGTCGCGCCGGAACAAAAAAACAAAACCAGAACCAGCCAGCTCCAATCCTGTCGTCGCATGAGCAAATGCTAGTGGCGGGCTTGGCACGCCTACAAGCTGTAAAACGGATGGCTCCGGCGGAAAGAAAATATCGCAAGATTCAAACTGGCGGAAGGGGTCGTTTCTGAACCCATTTTGCCATCTGGTGATCAAGGCCGTACGGGTTGATTCGCCTCCTTGCCAAAACAACACCCAATCGCTCGCAGAATTACTGACGAAACACCGTGTGAAATTAAGCCTTTCCAAGGCAACCATGGCCGTGAAACTGGGCGTGAGTATGGGCACTTTCAAAAACTTGGAACATGACCGGACAAGACCTAGCAAGCGGTTTTGGCCTGCTTTAAAACTGTTCCTCAAGCAGAATGATAACTCCATTTGAAACTGAAATAGCTGCGCCAATTAGTTCAGCAAACGGTCGCCGACCATATCTTTTTGCAAGTAAGAATGTCCTTGCGGTAATCGAATCGTTTCATTTTTTACTTGAAAAACAGGATCCAAAGTTGGAAATTCTTACCATGACGAGCACCATTACAACCAAGGGTCAGACGGTTGTGCCAAAGGAATTGCGCCGGAAATTTGAACTCGACTCCGGCGCCGTATTGGATTGGCGCGCCGATGGTGATTCCATGCGCGTGGTCAAATTGACACGATCCGCAAAAGGCAGCTTCATCCAGGCACTGCGTCGTTTGGGTCGCGTGCCCGCCGCTCCGCGCGACTACCGGCTTGTGGAGGACGTTTGAGATTCCTTCTCGACACCAACATCATTACCGAAGTCGCCAAGCCACGACCCAATGCCCGTGTGTTGAACTGGCTTTTGGCGCATGAAGTGGCGAGCGGCATCCCCAGCGTGGCTGTCGCCGAGCGATATCAAGGAGCGCATAACGCACCCAAGGAACAGCGCGTTCGTTTGCTGGCAGAAGTGGATCCTTTTATCCGCGAGTTCGGGGAAACCGTGGTTCCGTTTGACGCGGAAGCGGCCAAAGTATGGGGCGAATATGTTTCGCGCCCAGCCTTGAAACAAAAACCTCGCAGCTACCCTGACACACAGATCGCCGCCATTGCCTTGAGCCGGGGATTAACCGTAGTCACGCGCAACACACAGGATTTCCCGGAAGTGCCCGTGCTTAATCCGTTTGAGGATTAAACTGCAACAGACTTTTCATTCCTGTCACCCACCCCGACTGCGGCTCTCCATCAATCTCCATCCTGAATTTGGTAACCGACTGCTTCATAACCGCGCACACGCTTTGAATACATCGCGGATAGTTGATTGAGCCGCCGCTTCGACCAGTGGAAGTACCAAGCGCTCGCGAAGCTGCTGGTTTTCACCGCGCAACCGTTCACATTCCGCGAGCGCGTCGGCGAGTCTTTGTTCAACGGGCAAACTCACTTGGTCAAAGTCCTAAAATCCAGAGTCAAACGCGATTCAAAACATCGCTTGCGAGTTGAGTTGACTCCCGATCACACTTTTTGTGTCGTCAGCGAAGAAAACAATAAAGGCCATGTAAAAATTACTCTAATTATAAAAATTAGAAAAACTGGCGGAAGGGGTGGGATTCGGACGACTTTTGGAAGTTTTTTCAATTTCCATTACTCCGCGACCACCACTTCACTACCAGAGGCGAACAGCCTCATAACTAACGAACGCCAGTAGAGTCGGGCATTTTTTCCTGCGTGTCAAGTCACCGACATAACACAGAAAAAAACAATCAACTACTCACCAAATACTCATTTACCACCCGTTCACTGGCACTTTCACTGGCACTTTTTTGATCGTTTTTTGGTCGCATTTCGCGGTGGTGGGGTGGGTTCTCAACCACCGGCTGCAAGTTTTAGGCTTCTTTGGAAATTCAGCCAAAATGATGACGGTTTCACGGGGAATCACTGGCACTTCCACTGGCACTAATTTTTTGGGTTGCTGGCAATTTTGCTGAATGCTCATTTTCGCGCTCCCGTGAATGGAAATCCGCCACCGGTTGATAGCTGATTCTGCCGTCATCCGTTGACGAGAACTTCATCTGTGTTCATCCCGTCTGCACCCG
>DLMG01000424.1 GCA_002479245.1 Verrucomicrobia subdivision 3 bacterium UBA7542
GCTCCCGATGTGACGAACTTGGGCTAACTTCCTAAAAAAACCATTCAAAACATGGAGAATGCTTGGGTTTTGGCAAAATGTGTAGCAAGTAATATAGTTATTATATCAAAATACATGTTGACAGGTATAGCTTGTATAACTTAGACTGTAGCCCGTGTTCGTCCAAACCACCAAATCCGCCCGGCAGAATGGCAAGACCTACGTCTCCTATCTGGTGCGCGAGTCCTTCCGCACCGCCAGCGGACCGCGCTCGCGCACCGTCTGTAACATCACCGATCTGCCTCCCGACCTCCGCGACCTGATCGCCTCCTCCCTCAAAGGGCAGAGCTTCCTGCCCGCCGAACGGGTTCGACTGGAGTCCGCTCTGGACTACGGAGGTCTGGCCGTCCTGAATGATGCCTGGTCGCGATTCCGTCTGGCAGAACTCTTTGCGGATATCGGCTCAGCCCGCCAACGGGGATTGCTCCAAGCCACCATTTATAGCCGCCTGCTCTTTCCCTGCGCCAAGCTGGCCCTGGCGCACAAAGCCCAAGGCACCTGGCTGGCGCCAGCCTGCGGGCTGGAAGCCTCCGAGTCCTTTAAGGAGGACGATATTTACGCCGCGATGGATCTGCTCAATGGCCACTGGGTGAGCCTGGAAAAGCAACTCTACCAGCGGGCCTTCCCCCGAGCGGTCCGGTTGGTGCTCTACGATCTGACCAGCGTTTACTTCGAAGGCAACGGACCGGACTACTTGGCCCAATACGGCCACAGCCGGGATCATCGGGGGGATCGGCCGCAAATCATCCTGGCGGTGGCGACGGACACCGAGGGCCTGCCCCTGCACGTTTCGATCCTCCGGGGCAACCGGAACGACACGCAGACGCTGCAAGGGCTCCTGCACACCCTGCGGCGCCGCTTTGGAATCAGGGAGGCGACCTTTGTCTTTGATGGCGGCATGAGCAGCCGGATCAACCTGGAGGCGATGAGCGCCGCCAACTTGGGCTATGTGACGCGCCTCTCGGCAGCCACCCTGCAAACGCTGGTCTCCGAGCTGGCACTGGAAAAGCAGTTGGAGTTGGGTGATCGCCAGCGGCTCATGGAGATCAGCCACCAGGGCAAGCGCTATGTGATTGCGGGTGGCCCCTGGCGCCAGCAACGGGATCAGGAGCGCCGTCAAAGCCGGATCGCCAAGGCGGAAGCGGAGTTAAAGCGCCTGGCGGCGGTCAAGCGCAAGAAAATCGACCTGCAAAAGCTGGCCAGCCAGGTGGGCCGCAGTCTGCAACGGCTCAAGGCCCACAAGTATTTTACCTACCGTGTCGAGGCGGGAGGCCGGTTGCAGTGGCAACGCAAGGAAGAACTCATTGCTCAGGAGGCCCAGCAGGACGGGTGGTACTTGCTGCACACCAATGAAACCCTCGAGCGCTGCACGGGGGAGCAGGTCCTGGCTCACTACAAAGGATTACTGGACGTGGAGGAAGCCTTCTGCGAACTCAAGAGCTACCTGGAAGTCCGCCCCGTGCATCATCGCCGGCCCGATCGGGTGGTCAACCATGTGCGCTTGTGTTTTTTGGCTTATTGGTTGAGTGCGCGTCTGGGCGGGGAATGGCGCGCCCAGGGCGAGACCGAAGAAGTGCCGCGCATCTTGCGTCACCTGCAAACCATACGGCTGGGCTTTTTACAAATGGGCCAAAAGGGGCCGCGCACGCTGATGACCCAAATCCCCAAGAACCTGAATGAGCAACTGCAAAAGTTGGGCCTGACTTCGCTCTTTGCGGCACCACCAAAACCGTAGACCCGTAGCCCGACAAAATCGATATTCCCTCGGTTTCATTGGGCTTTTCGTTCGATCTGTTAGGAAGTTAGGCTAGGTCAACTAGGACTGGAGCCAAACATTGAGACATGTTATTCTTTATGCAGCAATAAGCAAAGCCACAACACTGGTGATGAAATCACTGATGCCATTAGGTTATACAACACCAAGTTTAAATCGCATTTATTTTACGGACGAAGACCCGCGATTTAATACCCATATCCGCCTTCTTGGGGTAGCTTGCCGAGAGATCATGCCGGCTGGTTTCGTGTCAAGACGACTGGGGCTTCCGGCGTTCCTTTGCGTCTTGTTCCATGACAAAGTATCAGTGGAGGTCATGAGCGAGCGCATTGAGGTTTTGCCTGGGACGGTCATTTTGTGGGATGAAAAACGACCGCATTATTTCGGGAATGTGAGCCAACCATGGGATCATTCATGGGTCGTGTTCTCAGGCGATGACCTAGAACAGGACTGGATGCGAGCAGCATTCGAGCGTCCGCAGAGATTCCAGGATGCGTCGCATCTGTTGGGGTGCTTCTCGCGTCTGTTGCGCGAATTTCAAGCCTTTGAGAAACCCGACCTGCTTGCTCTCTCCGCAAATATCCACCTTTTATTGCGTGAGCTTTGTCGAGGATATAATGTCACCAATCACTCAGCCGACGTATGGGATCCTGTGAGGCGAGCCCGCCACTGGATTACAGGAAACCTTCGGCAAAAACTTCCGGTTGCAGTAGTGGCAAAACGCGTCAGCCTTTCCCCCTCTCGCTTGCAGCAACTTTTCCGCGCGCAACTTAACTGTAGCGTGCAGCAATATATCGAGAGAGAGCGCCTACAAGAAGCACGATATTGGCTCATGCACGAAGGAATGCGTATCAGCGCGATCGCGGAGCAAACAGGCTTTTCTAACGCATTTTATTTTACCCGCCGTTTCACCAAGGCCTTCCACCAGAGTCCCCGTGAATATAGGAGACTCCAGCAGATTGGTTCTGGAAAAACCAACGCCTCAGCGCAAAAGAGTTGAGTTGTCTCTGGTGGACTGCAAACAGTTAACAAACTCTCTATCTGAGACGGACTAAGTTGCTGCCGACCCAATAAAGCTGCCGGCATTCGGGCCCATGGATGAACCTTCGCAGACGTCGGATCTCTTGCCGAGAGTGTTCGCTTGTTGCAGGAGTGTCGCCGGGCAGTTGAAAACTGGCTACTTTGAAACGGGGATTTCATAACAGTTCTGGTCTTGGATGCAAGGAATTTTTGGGGTTGAACGTCCTGCCGGCGCCGGCAGCCGGCTAAACGAGCCGGGGCCGGGCCGCGAGCTAATCATTCTGTCGGACTTAAGGCCTGCTAACGGCCAGCATTGTGGTTTGAACATGTCCGATTCACTTTTCGATGGGGTGTGAGGCAATGGGGCCGGTGTTTGTCAGACTCGGCTCGGACCTCAACTTCGGCGCAGGGCCCGCCGCCGGCAGTTGAAGGCCAAACCAATCAAAGACCATTCGGTTCGGACGTTTTCTAGCCGCGTGGACGAAAACAGCGAAACCCTAAAGCTGCTTCGATAATGCCGAAGCCTGGCTCCACTGTGCTCTATTAAGGATTGAGTGAATTATCGAAAAGTATATGTTTATTCTCCAAACGACTATTCTTTACGCTTTAGCCGTCTGGTATTCTTTAGAGTGATATTAAATTACGCATGCTTTCGAGTCATGTAATATGTATGAGTACCATTAAAAATCAAGGTGTTTTGACAACTACTGGGATCATGGAACAACCTGTAGCATTTGAAGCGTCGACCGCTTCTCGGCTTAGTCCGCCACGGCTTTGCAAAAGGTTAATATGCTCTCGCCACAATACCATTGAACTTTTGGAATACACCTTACCACGAACGTTGGCCGATACCCAGGTTCTTGTCCGAAACATTTTCGGAGCTGAGAAGCATGGAACAATGGAGGCATTTATTCATAAGCATGGAAACAAGCGCGGTGCTTGGGATACTGAACGCCTCATGCACACCCCTGGCCAAGGAGTCGTATGGCCATATCCGATCCCACTGGGTAACATGCAGGTTGGAGTTGTCGAGAAGGTCGGGGCGCTTGTCACCCGGTACAAAGTCGGTGACCGATTAGTCTGCTTTCGGGGGTTCGAAACTTGGTCTTTAATCGAAGAGGTGGAAGGATGGTTAATTCAAAAAGATACTTGCTGGAAAGCGGCCACTTGTCTGGATCCTACAAGCTTCGCGTTCACGGCCTTACGTGATTCCAATACTCGCATCGGTGACTCCGTCGCCATTTTTGGTCTTGGGGCTATCGGACTTACAGCGGTGGCTCTTTGCAAATTGACCGGCTGTTATCCAATCATTGCGATTGATCCTGTTGCCAGTCGTCGACAAATTGCTGAGACTCTCGGTGCGAACATAACACTAAATCCAGACGGATTGGATGTAGGATTGAAGCTTCGCGAACTGACAAACTGGCGCGGAGTGGACAGGATCATCGAATATTCCGGAGTCGTTCCTGCACTGAATGCCGCCCTGCGGGGTGTTGCCTTTGGGGGCACTGTAGCCTGCGGTGCTTTTCCTGACCCCTATCAAGCAGGGCTCGACTTTGGCGGCGAGGCACATATGAACCGTCCGAATATCGTCTTCACCCGTACCGAGTCAGATCCCAACCGCGAGCATCCCAATTGGGACAACGTTCGTGTCCGCGAGACCATTCTCCGACTTATTATCGAAGGTAAAATTGACGGTGACGCCATCGTCCACCCGGTTATCAAGTTCGGTGATAATTTGGTGGCTGATTACGAGCGAATCATGGCAGATAAAGATCGTTCCATCAAAATGGGGGTTGAATACTGAGTGAACGACAAACCACCCAACTGAAGAAACCTAGAGATCCGTTAGAATTTATTCTATGCCACTGAAGCAGAGCGTAGTGATACCGATGGTCAAACCAGGGTCAATGACCCTAGGAGAATTTCTTGATGAAATAAAGGGAATCGGTTTTTCAGCCGTGGAAGTCTGGAGCCGTGAGGCTGGTTTCGAAGAGGTAATTGAAGCTTCGCGCAGTCGGGGGTTGAAAGTGGTTAGTTTTGTCGGTCACGAACATATCTCACCCACGGCCGGTACCCATGCCGAGGGGTTTTCCCGTCGCCGGAACCATGACCGCATCGAGGCTGAATTGCGCGAATCAATTGACGTGGCCTCACGTTATGATATTCCGGGGATCATCACGTTGAGTGGCCACCGTAACGCGGGTGAGAGTGACTACGAAAGTCTTCTTATTTGCGCCGAGGGATTGCGCCGAATTGTGCCCTATGCCGAGGAAAAGGGGATCAATCTAAACATGGAACTGCTCAACACGAAAGTTGATCATCCTCATTATCTTTGCGATAACACCGATTGGGTGGTTGCTCTCTGCGAGATGGTCAACAGCCCGCGTGTAAAGATACTTTACGACATCTACCACATGCAGATCATGGAGGGGGATATCATCCGCAGTATCCGCCGCGCCGCCCGCTGGATTGGTCATTACCACACCGCTGGCAATCCTGGACGCCGCGATCTAGGCTGCGACCAGGAGATCAATTACACCGGCATCTGCCGTGCCATCAACGCTACCGGCTACGACCTTTACCTCGGCCACGAGTTCAGGCCCAAGGTCGATGCCATCTTTGCCTTGCGACAAGCTTATGACATCTGCTCAGCGTAAATTTTAGTGCTGTTTAAGCCAATAGACCATTAACCAAAATCCAAAATGAACAAACGCTCATTGAACAAACGCTCATTCCTGCACCTCATGACTTTGCTCGGGTTGTCCGGGATTGAACAGCCGAGCAGCAATGTGATGTCGGAGTTCGTGGATGTGCGCAATGTCACGTAAACTTCATCGTAGCCCTGTATGCAGATTGAGTCGAAAGCCGAGTTCGAGTTGGTGCCGCGCAGCGAGCAATCTTCGTTCACGTTGCGCGAATTCAAGCTGCCTGCCTTTTCCAACCCCTGGCACTTCCACCCGGAAATCGAAATCAACTACATATTACAGAGCCAAGGAAGACGGTTTGTCGGAGACCACATGGGCTTCTTTCATCCGGGCGACTTGGTTCTCGTGGGCGCGAATCTTCCCCATGTCTGGCTCAACAACACCGTTGCGTGCGGAGCCGAGACATTCGCACATTCATTGGTTATTCAATTCCACCAGGACTGCTTGGGCCCGGACTTTTTTTCGCTGCCGGAAATGGCGGGCATTCGTAAGCTGCTGCATACAGCCAAACGGGGCCTGCAATTCACCGGTCGGACCCGCGACGCTGTTGCAGCTATCATGCTCGAAATGCGAAAGCATGGAGAAATGGCTCAGCTTATCGACCTTCTTTCGATCCTCCAACTTCTGACTCAAGCGGAAGCTCCCATACCCCTCTCCAGCGCCGGATTTACCCCCCTTCTGGACGAACTCGCCAGCCAACGCATTAAACTGGCTTATCAGTACGTCTTTAAATATTTCGGCGAACCACTGGACTACGAAGAAATTGCAAAGAAAGCTGGCATGAGCCAGTCGGCCTTCTGTCGCTATTTCAAACGAGTCACGGGACGCACCCTATCCGATTTCGTTCGCGAGGTGCGCTTGGGGCATGCCCGTAGGCTTCTGATCGAAACCAGCGAGGGCATCGCTCAGGTCGCCTTTGCCAGCGGGTTCAACAACATCTCCAACTTCAACCACCAATTCTATACGGTCTTCGGCAGCAGCCCCAGCGAGTACCGCCGTCAACACCAACGAGGCAGGAAAAACTGGTTCATCCGAGAAGTTCATCCTGAGAACTCGTCCGACGTCGTCCTCGTCAATCTGGGACATCAATTCAAGCGCGACGACTTAGCAGACCAAACCAAATGGTATTTGCAATCGAACGCCCACGATAAAAAAGAAACCGTCACACACCGGAAATGAATATCCCCGTGCTTTACCGGCTGCACTGAATGGCATATATTTCAGCTTAACTTTTATGAACTCATCCGAGAAACCTTTGATTGCGTTCGACCCGCACCCGCACCCGCGACCCATTGATCTCCTTTTTGATCCCGCGACCAAAAACGAGTGGAAGGCCTCGGGTACGTCGTCTGGCACGAAGGCTCCCTCGCATCAAACGAATATATTTGAAAAGCATTTGCCGGAAGCGGTATTTGTGGTCGGGCAATCGGCAATGCCCAAGGAGCGCCTGGATCGGGCGGCGAAGCTGAAGGCAATTTTTAACGTGGAAAGCAACTTCCTGCCAAACGTGGACTATGGGGAGTGTCATCACCGTGGAATCCATGTGCTTTCCATCGGGCCGGTGTTCGCGAAGCCCGTCGCGAAAATGGCGCTGGGCATGGCCCTCTCACTGGCGCGGCGCATTCATCAGGGCGATGCGGCCATCCGCAGCGGTTCCTAGTCGCTTTACGGCATGGACGAGAACTACGACTCCATCCTGCTGTCGGGCCGGACGATATCGTTGGTCGGTTGCGACAACGTCGGGAGCGCGCTGCTTTCGCTGATGCGGCCGTTCGGCGGGGAAATGCTCGCGCACAATCCGTGGATTCATCCCAACGTGTTCAAGGAACTGGGTGTTACGCCCGTGCCGTTGGAAGAATATTTTCAAAGAGCCGCCGCTGTGTTCCTGACGGGCGCCGTCACGATGGCAAACGTGGGCGGCATCGGCAAACGCTATCTTGAGTTGATGCGCTCGGCCGGCATGGTGCTGCTGGCGAGCCGCGCCGGTGGGTCAATTTTGACGAACTGCTTGACGCGGCGGCCGCTGGGCAAGTGTGCGTTGGAATTGATGTCTGGCCAGAGGAGCCGATCCCGGCAAACCATCGCGCGCGCAAGACGCCAAACACCCTGCTGCAAGCGCATCGCGCGGGCAACGTTCAGAAATCTGGCCGTGGATGGGGCATTTCGTCGTGGACGAAATGGAGCTGATTCTCAATGGACTGACGCCGCAGCGGTGTCAGAAGGTCCGGTGGGAAACGGTCGCAAAGATACGCAGCAAACCGGTGAAATGACCAACACGGAACTCGATTTCAGGGTCGGCCATCGCGTTTGGCCAAAGCATGAGAGGCTTTGGCCGAATGTGGCACATCGGTTCTCAAGGAGTGGTAAGACAGAATGAAATCGCCGCTCATTCGCTTCATTCTCGTATTTCTTGCGACGGCAGGTTTCGGCCTCGCTTCCTTTGCCGCTCCGCAGGATTCATCGCCGACTAACCAGATTCCAGCGGGTAAACAACACACGATTGCCCTGTTGTTTGATAGCTTGACGACCCCGTTCTGGCTGCAAAGCCGCGAGGTTCTGCGGAGGGAAGGGGCACGCCGCGGCTGGGTGGTGCTCGAGGCACTGTCCAACATGGATGACAGCCGCCAATACCAGCAGTTGAAGGCGATGATTCAACGCGGAGTTGACGGAATCATCATCATGCCCACCGACAACAAGGCGGTCATTCCGGCAATCCAGGCCGCCAATGAGGCCCACATTCCCATTGTCTGTTTCAATCGCCCTCCGGCGGAGAGCGACGCCGATTCAGTGGCGGTAGTCTGCGATAATCGGGATCTGATGCGCCGCACGGCGCTTGCCCTCATCGAAAAGGCGCGCCGCACAGGTGAACATTGCAAAGCCGCGCTCCTGGTCGGTGACTTGGGAGACTTGAACGCAGTGAACCGCCGTACGGGTTTCGAAGAAGCGGTAGCGCAAAACAAAGACTTCGTGGACGTGGTGGCGGAAATTCCCACCGACTGGAACGCGGACAAGGCCTTCGCCGGGCTGGTCAACGCCTTGCAAGCCCACCCCGACATTAACATGCTCGTGACCTCCTCCGACTTTCTAACGCCCCAGATCGAACAGGCGCTACGGCAGGCCGAAAAATGGAAGATGACTGGCGAACCCGGACATGTTTGGATCGCCGGGTTCGATGGCGACGAGAACGCCTATCGCGAACTTGCCGCCGGCTACTACGATGTGGATGGCGTCCAGAATATCGGCTACGAAGTGAAACTGGCCTACGAGACTTTGGAACGCGAGTGGCGGGGCGAAAAGCCGGGAAAAATAGTTGTTGACCCCGGCTTGGTAGTCATGCAGGACAACCTAAAGGAAAGCCGAAGCGACATGTGGGGCTATCACGTCTGGCTCGCGAACCAACAAAAAGGCACGGCACCCGAGGCTCCCAAAGCCCAGTCAAACGCAGGCTCAGAGCTGGCGAATCTCGCCGCCGGCATTCGCTCAATGTTTACGTGGGGCACGGCAGCCGACATCTTCACAGCCATGCTCCCGCTGGCGATTCTCGCTACCGGCCAATTGCTCGTGTTGCTGCTCCGCGAGATTGATCTCTCAATGCCCGGCGTCATGGGCTTGGGAGCTATCCTCGCCGCTGCGGTCATGACACGGCATGCCGACGGCCAATGGCTGGCAAGTGTTTCAGGAATACTCGTCTTTCTCGTGATCGGCATCTTCATCGGCGCTTTCAACGGTGTTTGCACCGCTGTGGTCAAGATGCCCTCGTTCATTGTTACGCTGGCAACGACGATGACGGGCAGCGGAGCAGCTGTGTGGTATGCATCGACTCTCAGCAACTCGGTTAGCATTGGCGGCCTGCCGGAATCGTTCTGCTCCATCGGCTACGGCACTTGTTTCGTAATTCCGATTGCTTTCGTGCTTTGCGCTGCGGTGCTGCTCGCGACGACTTACATTCTGTCGGGCACGATCATCGGACGTTGGATATATGCGATCGGCCACAATCCCAAAACCGCGCAAATATCCGGTGTGCCGGTAACGCTTGTGACCATCGGGGCTTTCACGGCCTCCGGATTTTGTGCGGCTTTGGCAGCAATCATCTACACCAGTCGCATGCAAACTGGTTCCCCAACCCTTGGGAAAGACATGCTTCTGGATATCATCGGCGCCGCAATCATCGGCGGAGTGAGTCTGTTCGGCGGGCGCGGCACCGTTCGAATGGTCGTCGTCGGAGTTTTATTCCTTTCCGTCTTGGACAAGGCCCTTCAGCTTATGGGTTTGCCCTTTTTCATCGTGCTCAGTGTTAAAGGCATCGCGATTCTCGCGGCCACATTCATTGATATTACCCGGCGCCGACGCGCCGCCAAAGCATGAGTATGAATTCCACCATGACCAATACGCCGCGACTGCGGGTGGATGGACTGACCAAGAGCTTCTCCACTGTTCGCGTGCTGCACGGCGTGAGTTTTGAGATCGGCGCGGGAGAAGTCCTCGGCATAGTCGGCGAAAACGGTTCCGGCAAATCAACCACGATGAACATCATTGCCGGCGTCCTTGCTCCCGATGAAGGCGCCATGGCGCTGGACGGACACAAGTTCGCTCCTGCAGATCGTCGCGCCGCGGAAAAGGCCGGCATCGCGTTTATTCAGCAGGAGCTGACAATTTTTCCGAATCTGTCGGTTGAAGAGAATCTGCTTTTGGGCCGCGCGCCGCGGGTATCAGGCGCCCTGCCGTTCATTTACCGAAAGCAGCGCCGGAGGCAGGCAATGGAATTCATGCAGGCTGTGGGACTCGACGTGAACACGGGCACGCCGGCCAGCCGGCTTTCGCCTGGCGAAAGGCAATTATTGGAAATCGCTCGCGGGCTTTCGATTGATGCCCGGGTGATGATCCTCGACGAGCCGACCACTTCCTTGACCAGCAAGGAAACGGAACGGTTGTTCGCGCTGACCCGCAGGCTCAAGGCTTCCGGCATCGCGATTTTATATGTCAGCCATGTGCTGAATGATGTCCTTCAACTCTCCGACAAACTTCTCGTGATGCGCGATGGCCGGGTGACCTTTCACGGACCCAGGGCGGACATGTCCCCGGAACGATTGATTGTTGCGATGGTTGGTCGATCCATTGATGCGCTATTTCCGCCATCTCGCGGAACGGTGTCCAAACGAGAAGAAACTCCTGTCCTTGAATTACGCGGTGTAAGCGAACCCGGAATTGTCGAAGGCATCAATCTCAAGGTGACGGTGAGTGAAATCGTCGGCATCTTCGGTTTGATGGGCTCGGGTCGCTCTGAGTTGGCGCGCATCGTTTTCGGTCTCGATCCCCACCGTCAGGGACAGATCAGGGTGAACGGAGCCTCGCTGATTTCGGGCGATCTCAGCGCCCGTCTTCGCTCAGGCATGGCTTTCCTGACCGAGGATCGTCGGCACGAAGGGCTTATGATGGATGCCAGCGCCTCCGAGAACATGTCGCTCGCCGCCCTCCGATCCTTTTCGTCGAGCATTTATGGACGACTGCAAACGGCGAGGCTCAAGCCGGCGTTGAAGGCAATGGCCGGGCAACTTCGTTTGAAGTGCGACAACATTGAAATCGCGCCGGTGCGCTCCCTCTCCGGCGGCAATCAACAGAAGGTCGTAATTGGGCGTTGGCTTTTGTGCCAGCCCAAGCTTCTGATTCTGGATGAGCCGACCCGCGGCGTGGACGTTGGCGCCAGGGAAGAAATCTATGCCATGCTCGCCAAGCTAGTCGCGCAAGGAAAGAGCATTCTGGTCATATCGTCTGAGATCGAGGAACTGATCGGGCTGTGCGACCGCATTGTCGTGATGCATCGAGGTTGCATCGTCAGCGAATTCAGCCGCATGGAATTCGATCAAAAGACAATCTTGTCGGCCGCCTTCGGTCGAGCGAAGGCAGTATGAAAACAGAATCAATCGTTCAAATTCTAAACCGAGTTCTACGGTGGTCGCCGCTGCTGTTCCTCTGCGTTGTGGCCATCGTTTTCACCATTTTGACGCGACGGTTTTTCACTATCAGCAACATCCAAGCGATCTTCGTACAATCAAGCTGGCTGGCACTCGTCGCGTTGGGCATGAATTTCGTCCTGCTGACCGCCGGCGTGGACCTCTCCGTCGGCGCCATCATGTATCTCGCCGCAGTGACCGTAAGCTTGGCAGTTCCCACCGCGCCAGTTTGGGTCGTGGTGCTGGTGGCCATGCTCGTTGGAGCCGTCTTCGGAAGCGCGAATGGATTGTTCATCGTTCGATTGGGAATACCACCGTTCATCGCGACACTCGCAACCGCGTTCATCGGACGTGGGTTGGGGCTCTTTTTCTCGGCAGCCCAGGCGCTTGACGCCGGAGCCCGCCTCGCTGCTGTGGGTCGAGGGTCCTGGTTGGGTATTCCAGTGGTGATCTGGTTCGCCGCAGCCGGTTTGCTCGTCTCACTGACCCTGATGCGAGCCTTGGAATTCGGCAGCTTTGTGCAGGCCATTGGCGCAGACCACGAAGGAGCACGGCGGGCAGGCGTGCCCATCACTCGAGTGACTTGGAGCGTTTATGTGCTTGCCGGTGCATTTGCCGGCATCGGCGGCCTGATCTCTCTAGCCCAGACAGCTTCCGTTTCGCCGGCGTTTGGATTGAATGCCGAGTTTCTCGCGATTTCCGCGGCGGTGCTTGGCGGCACCAGCCTTTTCGGTGGGCGCGGCAATGTCTGGGGACCGATCGTGGGCGTCGTTCTGATCACGACGGTTCAGGACGGCATGGCATTGATTAACGCCAACCCTTACGCCTATCCCGTGACAACCGGTATCGTAATTTTCATTGCAGTTGCGCTGGATTCCCTGCGCTCCAGTTTAACCGCTCGCGTCGAACGAAAGCGAATCCGGGCACTTGAACCCGCGAGCGCCTGATTTTTTCAGCGCTTGATACAAACATCACCTGTCAACCAAATTCATGACAGTCTCCGAATTCGTTACCTGTTATAGACCATGAAATATTTCCTTGTCTTTCCCGCGATTGCTCTCCTCACCTGTACATCGTCGCTCGCTTTGCACGCGGAGTTGAAGCTTCCGTCCATCGTCAGCGACCACATAGTGCTGCAACAAAACTCACCGACCCGATCTGGAGTTGGGACACGCCCGGCACGTGGTGCCACAGAAGGCGTGATCATCCTAGCCCTCGTGGAGGATAGCCCGCACAAAAGATTTAATTCATAAAATCATTACATCGAGCGAAAGGCAAGTTATTCACAAGAATAAAACGCTTGGCCCCCGATGGTGATGACGTTAGTGCCTATCGCCATGCTGGTCGGGTTGGTGTAGTCATAGAACGCCGAGTCTCCGACGCTGTCAACCGGCAAGCCATTAATTGTGCTGGGGATGATCACAATGCCGTTGGAACCGGAGTAGCCGGTGATGTTGAGCGAGCCGTCATTATTCATCGTGAACATCAATTGGGCTTGAGCTAGCGAGGGCAACACCAGCAGCAGCATTTCCAGCAGTCTCATGGCGCAGCCAAGCCGAACTCGCTGGCAAACAAGATTTACATTATGAAACCTCAACTTTGAGTTGCGAAGTACTGGAGTTTGCATAAATAGGCTACTTGACCACTTTCACAGCAATGACGATTTGCGCACGATTCCAGAACCGGGTCAATCCACCATTCTTGTCATCGGTGAGCAATTTAAGGTGATGTCAAACCGGACGTATTGTGACGCAGGTATTGCTGAGGTTTCCCTATCTAACCGAAACCAGCGCGAAGGTGAATCATGGTCCGTTGTTGGGTGGAGCGCTTTGAAAGCCCGCCGCGACCAGCTTTCGAGACCTGATGGTTAAGAAAAAGAAGCCGCCACACGGCCGACCTCTTTTTTAATACGGACCAGTCAATTCCTCCTTGAGTGCCGACAGGCCAATCGTTCCCTTGTCGTGTTCAGATCATTCCTCCAACCATTCACGGTTTCCATTTACTCATTTACAGTGAGATTGTTGAGACTTCGACAAAAACATTTGTGTATTCGACTGCCAGCAAAACTGCCAGCAGCGGAGTAATAAAGGAGTAGTGCCGGAGTAATACCGGAGTTACAGATGGTTAATTCTAAGTCTTGACCGAAGCGAGAAAACCTGCGAAACTCTCAATGTTAGCAGCGTAATTTCTGTAATTTGCGTTTTAGCTGGGGTTTGGGATAAGAAGGGTCAGCAAGTCAAAGCTCGCTGTGCCTGCCCGATTCCGACCCTCGCCTCCAACGACTTACGTAGATTTTTAAGTTTTAGGGCGTTGGTTGAAAACCGACCTCCGCCTCCCTTTCAAATTCATGCTGATCACGGCGATGAACTCGACAAACTCTGGATCGTTTGGAATCGTCGCCGGTCACCGTTCCTTTATTGTCAATGTGCCGCTATCGTAGTTGCCTTCTCTTGATGCATCGTGAGGGAAAATCACCATGTCCACTTTCAAAATTGTTTCAGGCGGCCAGACCATCACATTCATTGACAATTCCTTTCAATTGCACACCAACAGCGGCCAGGATCTCTGTGTTATCATGGGCGGTGGCCGAGGCACGGGGCCATCGAGGTGGAAGACTACCAGATAGTGCCGCTGCTCACGGCAATGCGGATGCCGTACGGCGTCCCTACCAAATATTCAAACCCGGAAGTCAGGCAACTGGCTTCCGGGGTTTTGTTTTAGCGATGGTGGCAGCAAACTTACGGCAGTTGCTTCGCCCGGTAGAAGCGCTGGGCGAAGTTCGTGGCGGTGGTGTCAAAATAACGCCAGATGCCATTGGTGTTTTGCATCGTTCCAAGTACGGTCCAGTTCGTCACCGCCAGGTTGGTGCTGACCAGCACCTGATAATTGGTGCCCACATCGCCCAACATGAGCAGTTTGAAGGCGCCGTTACTCTGGAAGCCGATGGCATCGAGTGTTCGCAGCGGCAGCGTGGTGATGGTCACGGTGGCGTTCGTCGCGCCTTGGGCACCATCGTTATCGGTGGCCACAGCGGTGAAGGTCAGGTTGCCGGGGAAGTCGGAGCTGAAGCTGGCTTGAGCCACGCTTCCCGGCGCCGACGCGAGGACGTTGGTGCCGAACAGCACGGTCAAGTTGGTAACGGTGCCATCCGGATCCGTTCCAGAGCCAACGATCACGAAGGTGTGACCGGCGAGCGGCTGCGAGGGCACCGTGAGTTCCGCGATAGGGGGGGCGTTGCCGGGTTCGACCAGGACGTTCGTAGCGGTATAGAGGACGGCAATTCTGTTGGTTGGGGCCGTGATGGCTGAAAATCCGCCGGTGACTGCGCTGGCAGCGAGCACGGTGAAGACGTTGCCGGCCGAGGGGGTGAAGCCATTCCAATAGGAAATGTCCAGCGTGCCGGCCAGCGCGGCGCTGCCGCTGATGGACAATTGATCGTAGTTGGTGCCCGCCGAGGTGCCGCCCAGCTTGATTGCCAGATGCGCATTGGGGCCTTCGGTGTAGTTGCCGCTGATGGCAAGCAAACCGGGTGACGCGCCGGTGCCGATGACGGCGTTGTTGGAAACGCTGCCGGTGATCGTGCCGGCACCGGTAAGTGTGCCACCGAGAAGTTGTGCGGCTTGCGAGAAGGCAAAGTTGCCGCCATTCAGCACCGTCTGGCCGGTGTTCTGGATGAAGGTGCTGCCGAAACTCACCGTGCCACTGCTGGCCTGCACTGTGCCGGTGTTGTTGAAAACGACACCGCTATCGAGAATGGTGGTGCCCGTGTTGCCCGACTTGAGGAACGTTCCGAAGTTGTCAAACAGGCTCGTGCCGCCATTGTTGCCGCCCGTAAACGTGTTGTCACTCTGCGCGTTCCACAAACCGTAGTTGTAAATCTGCGCGTTCTGGTCGTTGTCGCCATAGAGCGGGGTGTTCGTCCAAGTGACCGTCCCATAATTGGTTAAAGTCAGACCGTAAAATGCGCCATTGGCGCCCCCAAGCCCAATGTTAAAGAAGCTGTTGCTGGCTACCGTCAGCACGCCATTCAAACTCCCGCCATCCCAGTTCAACGTCCCTACAATCGTGCCCGCAAAGGTCGCGCCGCCCGCCACGAAACTGCCGCTGCCGATGAACGTATTGGTGTTGGTAAAGGTGAAGCTGGAAACATTGACGGTCTGGCCGCTGGCGGTGGTAAAGTTGCCGCCGCTGCTCGTGCCCTGGCCAATGTTCAGGGTGCCGCTCTGGACATTGACTGTGCCGGTGTTGTTGAACACAACGTGGTTGTCAAGCGAGGCGGCGCCGGTGTCGCCCGACTTGAGGAATGTCCCGAAATTGTCAAAGAGCGTCGTGCCCCCATTGTTGCCGCCCGTAAACGTGTTGCCACTTTGCGCGTTCCACAAACCGTAGTTGTAAATCTGCGCGTTGTTGCCGCTGATGCCATAGAGCTGGGCATTGGTCCAGTTGACCGTCCCGTAATTGGTTAAAACCAAGCCGTTGAAGCCATCCCCGCCCCCGGCCACAATGTTCAACACGCTGTTGG
>DLMG01000336.1 GCA_002479245.1 Verrucomicrobia subdivision 3 bacterium UBA7542
GGTTTGTGGTGACCGCTGACACAAAATGCGTTTTGAGCAGGCTTTGGTAAAGTTGCGCCAGCCGCTTTAGCTTCAGCGAGGACGGAATCAACTTCCTCACGGCTCCGGGCGTTATATGCGAGTGACACTCCGCCGAAGCCTTGGCCATCGGCGGAAATCCGGGCATCCTTCACAAGGTTCGCTCGCGGGAACAGGGCGAGGGCCATGCCGCCTGCTTGGAAAAACACAATGTCTTTCGTGTCCGGTATGGATGGCCGCCATCCGAGACGTTCGTAAAACTTCCGGCTGCGGTCGAGGTCTGACACGCCCAGAGTAATTATGCTGACGCGCTGCTCCATTGCTGTCCTTCGGTTTGTGATCGAAATCGCTTTCGATGGTAGTGCAATGAAAGATTTCAGTCAAACTGGCCACCCTGCCAAAATCCGCTCCAGCTTGAAAAGCCCCCCGATTCAAAATGAAATGGCATAAATTCGCGTTTCCTCAAAATCAATCCGTTTGAACTGGCAGACAGTTTCTATCATCATGGAGACGGCTTATGCCAAATCCGCTGAACAACTCAGGCATCAGGGACAACCAACGACATGGCAACATCGTTGATTGTTTCAAAGCCGAATTTTCAACCATCCATGCCCACTGAAGCCGACGCCCGAATTGTGGTTGACCGCCTCTTGCGCGAGGCGGATTGGGACATTGAAAACAAGTCACTCGTCTCCACGGAAGAAGCCGCAGCGGACGGACGGGCCGATTATCTCCTGAAAAATTCCCGCACTCGGCCTCTCTGCGTCGTCGAAACGAAACGATTTTCAGTTGATCCATATTCGGCAAAGATGCAGACCAAAGAATACGCTGTCAGCCTCGGCGCTCCGTTCATCATCTTGAGTAATGGGCGCGAGCACTATTTTTGGGATTACGAAAATGGCGATGCCCGGCCAATCATCGGTTTTCCAACCCAGGCCGACCTCGAAAGCCGCGCCAATCTCCGTCAACATCGTCAAGGCGACCTGGCAACCTCCATCCGGGCAGTGCCAATGCCGACGCGCTTCCGTTTCAAGGGCGAGGACGTGGATGCACGCCCCTATCAACTTCATTGCCTCAAAGCCGCCGATGACGCGCTGATTACCGGACGCCGCCGGATGCTGTTTGAAATGGCGACCGGCACGGGCAAGACACTGACTATCGCCATGCTGATGAAGCGGTGGTTTCAATCCGCCGCCATCTCGCGCGTCCTCTTTCTGGCCGACCGCATTGAGTTGGCAAAACAGGCAAAAGAAACTTTCGACGACTATTTGCGCGATTATCCGGCGACAATTCTTTTCGGCGGCAAAAAATCGCTCGAAGGCCAAATCGTCGTCGGCACGCTCGATACGATTGCGGGACAGCTTGGGCCGGGCGGCTTCGGTCACGCCTATTTTGATCTGGTCATAACGGATGAGTGTCATCGTTCCATTTACAACACGCACCGCGCCACGCTCGCGCACTTTGACGCCATCCACGTTGGCCTGACCGCCACGCCGAATCCCGGCGAATTGCATTGGGTGAGCGAACATGAACGCCAGCTTGTCCGCAGCACCTATATGTTTTTTGATTGCTGGGACAGCGCCGCGCAGGAAGGCCGACCGACCTTCGCCTATGCTATCCGCGACGGCATCAAAGAAAAATTTCTCGCCGACTATAAAATTTATTCCGCCGAATCCGTTCTCACGTTCGAGGGCACGGATTGGGAAGATGAAGAAATTGGTTTTAGCGATTGGGGGCGCAACGCCGAAAGCGAAGACCGGCTCAAGCTCATCATTGACGAATACTTCCGCATCGAGGAAGAACGTCCGCAGCCGCACCCGCGCAAGACCATCGTGTTTGCCGTCAGCGAAAAGCAGGCCGTCATTTTGGAACGGCTGTTCAATCTGCTTCTACCCGATGCCGCGTGCCTGCGCATCGCGCAACAGACGAACCGCTCGCCTGCCGAAGTCCGCCAGAGTTTCGCGCAGAAAATCACCTGCTACTCGAACAACGGCAATCCCAAGCCCATCATTGACCGTTTCAAATTTGACCCGCTGCCCATCATCGCGGTTTCCGTGGATATGCTCGACACCGGCTACGACCACAAGGAAATTGAAAATCTGGTGATGCTCCGCCCCACAAACTCCGCCATCAAATATGCACAGATGCGCGGGCGCGGCAGCCGCTTGTGTCCGCGCATCGGCAAAACCTCGTTCCTGATTTACGATTTCGTGGGCAATCATTCGCGCTTCAACGACCCCGGCGCGCAGTATCATCGGCCAAAACAAGTCGGCAAACGTCCGAAGCCGGGCGAGCCAGAACCTCAACCCGGTCCAGAGCCAGGCCCGCCGCCCCCGCCGCCACCCGGCCCGCCGCGCGAATTTACCGTCATTCCGATGGGCTTAAAGGAGGATTCAATGCGCCGCCGCGAACTCATTCACGTCGGCCCGGAGGGAATGGCGATTGACCGCAAGACGTATCAGGACACTTGGTTTAAGCGGATTCAGGAATTGCGCGATACCGATCCCGTCGTGCGGAAAATCATGGCCGGCGAAACGCTGACGGAAAACGAGTGGGAAGAACTCGCGCACAAATTGAACGCGCCCGAATTTTGGTTTGACGAACCGGCGCTCCGCAAAGCGTTCGAGCAACCGTCCGGCTCGCTGTCCGATTTCATCCGCGCTGCGCTGGGCCTGTATCAACTGCCGACCCGTGAGCAGCGAGTTCAAAATACCTTCAACGCTTGGGTTGCCGAACATTCCGACAGCATCAATCCCGACCAAGCTCGATTGCTCCGGCTGCTCCGCAACGTCGTCGTCGCCGCCGTCAGCGAAACCAAATACGTTCCGCTCGACCCGACCATTTTCACACGCCCGCCATTCACCTACCAGGGCGGACGCGCCCGCGCCGAAGCCCTGTTTGGCCGCGACCGCCTCAACGTCATCATGCAGGAATTGAACGACCTCATTGCCGCCGCATAATTTCATGGATAACGCCTCGCTCCAAAATCTGCTTAAACGTCTCTGCAAAGTGATGTGGGAAGCCAATGTCACCAACCCCATCACCTACGTCACGCAAATTTCCTACCTGCTGTTCCTGAAAATGCTCGAAGAAATGGACACCGAGCAGGCGGACAACGGCAACGCCCGCCGCCAGACGATTTTTACCAAAGTGAAAATTGGCGACGAAGCCGTGGACTTCGGCAAACTCCGCTGGTCCGCGCTGACTTCCGACCCCGACAACGGGCGAATGCTCGAAACGCTTCGCACCCTGCTCCCAAAACTCGCGCTGCACCCCGCGCTGTCGCCCGCCGCTCGCGCTTTGTTCGAAGATTCTGCCGTCGTCATCCCGGACGGCGCGACGCTGCGCAAAGCCGTGGACACGCTCAAAGGCCAGAATTTGTTGAGCGAGGATGCCGACGTGAAGGGCGACCTGTTTGAAATCCTCGTCAACGATCTCGGCAGCCAGAAAAAAGCCGCGCAATTCCGCACGCCGCGTCATCTCATCCGCGTCATCGTTGAAATGGTGAATCCGCAGATTGGCCAGACCGTGTGCGATTCCGCCGGCGGCACGGGCGGATTTGCCATTGCCGCCTACGAACACATTTTGCTGGCGAATAGTTCGCCCGAATTTATCCGCGAAGTTCCCGCGCCCTACGGCCTGCCGGTCAAGCGCGGCATGGGCGACCGCCTCAAGCCGTCGCAGTGGAAATTTTTGCAGTCCGGCACGATTCACATTTTCGAGGGCGACAAGGACATCATCCGCATGGCCGCCATGAACGCTGTGCTGCACGGCTTTGACCAGTCGCCCATCGTGCGGCGCGATTCCATCGGCGGCGGCGAGGACAAGTGGGACGAAGTGCAATTCGATTGCATTTTGGAAAATCCGCCGTTCTCCGGCGCGGCGCAATCACCCAAGCGTTCCTTGCGCGTCGAGAAAGGCGAAAAATATGTTTTGTTTCTGGCTGCCGCAATTCGCAGCCTGCGTCCTGGCGGACGAGCTGGTATCGTCCTGCCCAACGGCATTTTGTTCGGCGACACAAACGCGCACGTCGAAGTGAAAAAACGCCTGCTCGCTGAATGTGATTTGCAGGCTGTGGTCACGTTGCCCAAGGGGATGTTTGAACCATACACGCCAAACAACACCTGTTTTCTCATTTTTCAAAAGACAGGACGGCCTACAAAAGAGACGTGGTTTTACAATGTTCAAGGCGATGGATCATCGCTGACAAAAGCGCGCAAGTTCGGCGCACAATTTCGCAACGACTTTCCCGACCTGCTTAAAAAATGGCCGAAGCGTCAGACCGCCGATGGTGTGGCATGGCGCGTGCCCGCTGAAAAAATTATCGCCGCCGACTACAGCCTTGCGCTCGCTAATCTTGGCCTCGTTGAACCAGAAAAAATGGATCACGCCGAGCCGGAGGAAATTCTTTTGTCCGTCTCCAAGAAAGAGCAAGAGATTTTGGACATAATCCGAGAAATGCGAACCGCTTTGGCTACTGAATGAAAAAGTGGAAAAGAACTGCACTGGGCGATGACGGACTTTTGCTGATTGTCCAATCGGGCTATGCCTGTGGTCAAAAAGATGTCGCCAACGGTGTGCCGCATCTGCGAATGAATAATGTGTCCAAGGACGGGCGACTCGACATGGCACTGATCAGACGAGTGCCACATGAAATCGCCAAAAAGCAAAACCGTTTCTTGGCGCGAGGCGATGTGATTTTTACCAACACAAACAGCACCGCGCTTGTCGGCAAGAGTTGCGTTTTTGATGGTTGGGATGAGCCGTGCGCGTTTAGCAACCACTTAACGCAGCTTCGCCCAAATCCAGACCGCCTCATTCCAGAGTGGCTTTTTTTATGCCTTCACGACCTACGGTTGCGTGGCTTCTTCGCAACGAATTGCACTGAATTCATTGGCCAGTCAGCGTTCATGAAAGATGCGCTGCTCGCCGTTAATATCCCCATTCCGCCACTGACAGAGCAGAAACGGATTGTGGCACGGGTGGAAGCCTTGACGGATCGTTCCCAAAAATTGAGCAGGGCAAATTCATCATTGGTTGAAGACATGACCCGCCTCCTGCGCGCTGAATACAAACGCATCGCCGAGGACGCACCGACCAAGCCATTTAGCGACGTGGCAAAACTCGTTCGCCGCTGGGTCAAAACCAAACCCGACCAGAATTATCCAGAAACCGGCATCCGCAGTTTTGGCAAGGGCACATTCCACAAACCCGCGCTCACGGGCGAACAGCTTGGGACGAAACGCATTTGCCGCATCAAAGCGGGCGACCTTGTGTTTATGAACGTGTTCGCCTGGGAGGGCGCAATCGCCGTCGCGCAGCCGGAAGACGATGGCCGTGTGGCGTCGCACCGTTTTATGATGCACGAAGTTTTGCCAGATCAGGCGACCGCAGAATTTCTTTGCTACTATTTTCTGACCGAACGCGGCCTGGAACAAATCCGTGGCGCATCACCCGGTTCAGCCGGAAGAAACCGCACGCTGGGCATCACGAAGCTGGAAAAAATCCCCGTGCCCGTGCCGCCCATCGAGGACCAGCGCCGCTTCGCCAGACTGCGGAAGCTCCATTTTCAATTGCAGCGGTTGCATCGGGAAGCGGAAACGGATCTGGCGTCATTCACGCCCGCGCTGCTGGCCAAAGCCTTCCGGGGAAAAATATGAGCAGCCCCTCCATGCCGCGAATTGACCGGAGTTGTGTGGCAACGATGAAGTCGCCAATCCGGTTCTTGATAAACAAGCACGTTGGCGATTCAGTTTTCAAAATCGCACTAGAACACGAAAAGGAATTTGGCACCACACTCTCCAATTTCAATCTGATTTATCTTGGTCAACGACCTTGGGAATTCTGCGTCAATCCCCAAACACGGAAAATTTATGTGAGTCGTGGAGCAATTGAATTGATTTGGTGCGCTTCCTTGGCGCACCTGCTTTTCTATGAAAGACTCATACAGGGAAAGCGTTTCGACAAACCCACGCAAATTGATCCGCAGTCTGACCCCATTGTTCGTGACGCGATGGAACTGCTGCGCTGGTCACTCAACTGTCAATTGAATGGTGACAACAACGATGACTGGCCACTCCACCTGCCCCGCCCAATTGAAGTAGCTTCAAAGGAATCTAACGAAAATTTTGCCGATGAGTTGTGTTTGGTTTCGTGTGCATTTTTCCTTCATCACGAATTGGCGCACTTGCGTCTTGGACACAATGAGCGTGTAAATGATGAAGTGAGCATCAAGCAGGAGCAGGATGCCGATATTGCAGCCGCCAAGTGGATATTGGACGGCATTGAAACGACAGACCCAAAATTTGTGAAGCGGATGTTGGGAATAGTCCAAGCATTTTTAATTGTGACGAGCATCGGGCTTTATAGTGGACATCTTGGCGGCGATACTCATCCATATTCTTATGCTCGCTTAAAATCTGTTCTAAACCGGTTTCAAAGTCCACACAGTCATGACATAAAGGCGTTTGCGTTTGCTGTTCTCGACCTTCATTTTCAGAACTCTGGGCGGCGTCTTAAAAAACCAAAGTTTGATGATTTCGATCAAGCACTAGAGGCAATCTGTAACCAGTTAGCAGAAGAATTCGAGGCCAATAAAAATGTTGCCCACCATGATTGAAAACCTTTCAAATCTGGAACGGGCGGAGATGTTGAAAAACATGGTGACAAACTGTGCGGTTGGAGGTTCGCGCGATGACAGTCGAGACTACGGCTCAATCCGAATGGGTTTCATGCGCGACTCTGAAATAAACAAAAAGCTGCCGCTTTTCATCAAGACGTGTAGAAATTTGCAGGAGATTTGGGGTTTTATTAAGCCCAAATTCGCACACTACCAAGAGCGCCGGGAATTTATCCGCGAAGAATTTGACCCGCTGTTGGCGATGTTGGAAGCGGTAGCCCGTTCGCCCGGCGATGATTCCGTCACTGCGACGGTGGCTCGCATCAGTTCAAGCTATGTCCAAGAAACGTGGCAGAAGGCGTTAGAACGCAGAGCGACAGACCCCGAAGGCGCAATCACCGCATCGCGGACATTGCTGGAATCGGTGTGCAAACATATTCTCGATGGGGCTGGCGTGACGTATGACGACAGCGCCGATGTCAGCGGTCACCACAAACCG
>DLMG01000334.1:0-1508 GCA_002479245.1 Verrucomicrobia subdivision 3 bacterium UBA7542
CAACCCCGAAGGCCTTCGGGGTCGGGGTTTGCAATAAAAACCCGCCGAATGCGCGCATCCAGCGGGCGGATGGAATCGCAGTTTTATGGCTGGGCCAGGATTTCCGCTCGCTGGTTGTGGTACTCCTCCGGCGTGATCTGGTTGGCCTTGTATTTTGCGAGCAAGGCTTGAAGTTGCGCTTGTTGGGCTGCGGAAATCGGCAGGAGCGGCGATTCAATTGGCTTCAAGCCCAGTTCTTTTCCTGTATAAATTGCGTTGATCTGGTTCGTTGCGCTCATCACGCCGGGTTTGACTTTTATCGTGGCGGGCCTCACGGGACTTTGAAGAACGGTGCCCGCCGCGGGCGTGATTGCAGGAGGCGCCGGCTTGGTTTCGGTTGGTGGAGGAGTGGCGGGTGTAACCTCTGTCGGCATCGTCGCAACGGGTGCCGCGGGCGTTGTTCCAGAAGCCGCCGGGGCAGCGTTGGTTTCCGAAGTGATTGTCGCTGCTGCTGTCGGTTCGACCGGAGTCATCATCGGTGCCGGCTTGGTTTCGGCTGGCGGCGGTGTGGCGGGTGTAACCTCTGCCGGCGGATTTTTTGGTTCGGGCGCAACGGGCGCTGCGGGCGTCGTTCTGGAAGCCGCCGGGACAGCTTTGGTTGCCGAAGTGGTTTTCGCCGGAGCGGTTGGCGAAGTCACCGTTTTTGCGGGAACCGTCCTGGTTACATTGGTTGCGGATTTGTCGGGTTGTACCACCACGGCGCCGGAAGGAGTGACCAGGACCGGTGGGGCCTGGGTTTGCGTCGTGTCCAACTCGTTCAGCTTTTGCTCCAAAGCCGCGCGTGCGGCGGCTTGAACCGGGGTGTCATCCGCACGGACGGAAATGAAACTCGCACAAAAAACAGCCGCACAAACTGCGGGCAACAACTTCATGATTTGCATATCATTTTTTTACGCCTATTTGCCACCGGATGCAACAGCTTTCCCAGTCGAAAAAAACAATTTTTGCCACATCCGCGGCAGGGGGTAAAACAGCGTGGAACGCAGCATAATCCCGCGCACCTCGCTCCGGGAAACTTTGATGTGCTGTTGCAGGTCCAATACGCTGGCGATCCGCATTTTTTCAATCGTTTGCATGCCAATCAAAATCGGCAACGCGCAGGCCAGCCGCACGCGGAACTGGCCAAACGGCAACGTGTTCGTGTAGGCCCAGCCCGCGGCCAGATGCGACTCGGCGCAGTCGAGATATTCGTGAAACAGCGGACGGAATTTCACCTCGTTCACCGGCGACAGCAAAACCGCCGGAAACAATTCCGCCTTCTCCAGTTTGTCCGAGGGCAGATAACAGTGGCCTTTTTTCAAATCGGCGGGCAAATCGCGCAGGATGTTCACCAGTTGCAGTCCCTTGCCAAAACGGACGCCGTCCGCCAGCAGTTGCGCGTCGTCCAGCCGCAGCTTCGGAAACAGATGCGCCCGGCACAACTTCGTCCAAAATTCACCAACGCAACCGGCGACGCGCCAGGTGTAATC
>DLMG01000334.1:1632-7688 GCA_002479245.1 Verrucomicrobia subdivision 3 bacterium UBA7542
GCGCCGGCGAACCGGCGCAGGTCCAGTTCCTGTCCGCCCGTGATGGTGTTGAGGACGGTGCGGACCAGTTGCTGGTCGGCGGACGAAAGGGTTTGCAGCAGCGTGAGGCTGTCCTCGACTTTTTCCAGCAAGGCGGCTTCGGCAGGCGAACCTTGATGCTTCGCCAGTTCACCGAAATTCAGCGGTGCGGTGGACGAGCCCAAAATCCGTTCGCGCAACCTTTTGAGCGCGTCGAGCCGTTGTTCCAGCGGGACGAGTTCGGTGTCGGCGATGGTGTCGGTGGTGCGCGCGAGGAGATACGCGAGGCCGATTTGCGGGCGCACGGCCGCCGGCAGCACGCGCAACGTCAGATAAAACGAGCGCGAGGTCTGCTTAAGTAGGCCTTCGAGCTGTTTTGATATTCGTGCCATGTTAATCTTTGTGCCCGGCAGCCTTTGAGAGAGGCCCAAAATCAGGCCAAGAACTAATCCAGCCCCAGACATCAATCCAAGTGCAGGCCTGATTCGATCGAGCGCGGTGAACATTTCCCTGCGCCCCTCGGTCATGATGCCTGCGAATTCAAACGCGTGCGGGTAGCGTGTAGAATAGTAGGCCCCAACAACCGCACAAACTATAAATATCGGTAGAAATGAAAAAAATATTCCCCAAAAAAAATAGTAAAAACACGTCGCATGACCCGCAATAATCTTATTCGGAAAGCTGTTCCCGCCATCTTGCCAGTTGCTTCACAACTTCCTTCGTTCCCGGGGCGCCGGTCAGATTGCGTTTGGCCATTGCGCGTTTCAAATCGAACACGCCCATTGCGTCGCGGCCAAAGGTTTTGTCCACGGCTTGCAGTTCCGCGAGCGTAAGCCGGTTCAGTGGTTTGCCGGATTTTTCCGCCAGCGCCACGACCGCACCCACCGCGTGATGCGCCTGCCGGAACGGCATGCCTTTGCGCACCAGATAATCTGCGAGGTCGGTCGCCAGCAATGCCGGGTCGCCCGCGGCGGCGGCGCAGGCGGCGCGGTTGATCTTGGTGTTTTGCAACATCGCGGCCATGAGCCGCGTTGTGGCGCGCACGGTGTCGGCGGTGTCGAACAGCCGTTCCTTGTCCTCCTGCAAATCACGGTTGTAGGTCATCGGCAAACCCTTGAGCAGCGTGAGCAGCGCGACGAGGTTGCCGAAAACGCGGCCGGTCTTGCCGCGCGCCAACTCCACGATGTCGGGATTTTTCTTTTGCGGCATCAGCGATGAGCCGGTCGTGTAGGCGTCGGCGATTTTGATGAAATTGAATTCCGCGCTGGCCCAGAGAATCGTGTCTTCCGCCAGCCGTGAAAGATGCACGGCCAGCAACGCGCCGGCGGCGCAAAATTCGACGGCGAAATCACGGTCGCTCACGGCGTCCATGGAATTTTGCGTAAGCCGCGGTTTGCCATTCGCGTCCACGAAACCGAGCGCTTTGGCGACGAATACGCGGTCGAGCGGCAGGGTGGAGCCGGCAATCGCGCCGCTGCCGAGCGGGCAGACGTTCACGCGCGAATAACAGTTCCTAAGGCGTTCACAGTCGCGTTCGAGCATTTCGACGTAGGCGAGCAGATGGTGGGCGAGGGAAACGGGCTGCGCGCGTTGCAAATGGGTGTAGCCCGGAATCAACACGGCGGAATTCTTTTCGCCGAGCCAGACGAGCGCTCGCTGCAAACCAGCGATTTCACCGAGCAGCAAAACAATTTCATCCCGCAGCCAGAGGCGCATGTCGAGGGCGACCTGGTCGTTGCGCGAACGGGCGGTGTGGAGTTTTGCGCCGGCGGGAACGCGCCTCGTCAACGCGGCCTCGACGTTCATATGGACGTCTTCGAGTTCGGGCTTCCACCGGAATTTGCCCGCGGCGATTTCGCGTCCGATCTGGTCGAGTCCGCGCGCGATGGCGGCGGCTTCGGCTTTCGAGAGCACGCCGATTTTGCGGAGCATGGCGGCGTGGGCGAGCGAGCCGAGGAGGTCGTGCCGCCAGAGCCGCCAGTCAAAAGAAATGGATTCGGTGAATTGTGTCACATCCGTGCCGGGGCCGCGCGCGAAGCGTCCGCTACGGGAAACTGGAGAGATTTTTTTCATTTGTTGGAGTTCAGGCTTCAGCTTGTTCGTGCGAGGCAGGCTCAAGCCTGAACTCCAACCAAACTGCGCCGGTCCGCATAAAAAGTCACTCCGAAATGTCGTGCGGCTCCGTAAAAAACCACGTTGCCGACGCCGCGCGAATGTGGAATGCTTTTCCGGCAGCCATGAGCGAATTCAAATATGCGTGTCCGATTTGCGGCCAGCACATGAAGTGTGACTCGTCGCAGAGCGGCACGGTGATGGAATGTCCGACGTGCTTCCAGAAAATCACCGCCCCGCAAGCGCCCGCGACGGACGACCCGAAATTCATCATCACGGGCACGAAAGTGGGCGAACGTCCCATTCCGGCGGTGGTGGCGAACGCGGAGGCGCTGCCCGCGCCCGCGGCGGAAAAAAATTTTCCCGGACTGGTCGTGGTCTTCGTCGTTTTGTTCTGCGTCGCGGCGGGGGTGTTGTTTGTGTTTCACGGAAAAATATTCAAGTCCACCGGCGGGCCGGACAACCAAGGCACAACGGCAACGAATAGGCAGCGAACCCCTTCGCCTCCTCCGCCCAAACCGATTGTCGGGTTGGCGTCTGTCGTCTTCGCCAAGGGTAACAGCATCGTAATTGGAGCCGGAACGGCCGAGGCTGAAGTGAAAGACCCGGCGCAGGTTTCATTCCTTGCCACCTTCAAGGCTGATCTCGCCTCTCCTTTGGCATTTGAAGGGCCGGTCCCGTTGACAACTACTCTGCCCGGAAACGACCGCGCAGTTCCAGGCGCTACCGGTGAAATTCAGTATCATGGCTCTTTCCAAGGCGGATTGGTTATCGGCGTGAAGCTTGATGGTCTCGTCCCCAATCACAAATATATCCTCACACTCAACGGCGCGATCCAGCACGAGGGAAACAACAATTTGCCGGAACAAGTGTCACGCAACAATAAACAGAAGTATTACGATTTTAGCCCGGTTATGACCGATGAGAACGGCCGCTATCAGGCAACTTTTGGCATCCTGTTGCCGGCGGGTCCGTATGAGGTCTATTTTTTTGTGAAGGACACAACTGACTGGAAGATTGTCCTCTCCCACAGCTTTTTCCGATTCTCGGTCGAGTGACTTCGTGGGTCAGGCGGAAAAGGGAGAGAACACGCCGAAATCCGCAAACCCAAAACGCCCAAATAAAAGTAAAAGTAAAGTGCGGTTGTTTGGAGTCCCGTCCCGCCCGGCACTACAAATGAAAATGCCGGATTGCAGTCCGGTTTTGAAAAGGGGATGTTAAAGTCAGGTAAAACACAGATCACCCTGCGCCATGAGCGAATTCAAATATGCGTGTCCGGTGTGCGGCCAGCACATGAAGTGCGACTCGTCGCAGAGCGGCACGGTGATGGAATGCCCGACCTGCTTCCAGAAAATCACCGCCCCGCAAGCCCCCGCGACGGACGACCCGAAATTCATCATCACGGGCACGAAAGTGGGCGAACGTCCCATTCCGGCGGTGGTGGCGAATGCGGAAGCGGCGCCCGCGCCCGTGCCCGAAAAAAGTTTTCCCGGGCCGGCCATTATTTTTATCGTTTTGTTCTGCGCCGCAGCGGGGGCGCTGTTTGCGTTCCATGGAAAGATTTTCAAGTCCACCAGCCAGCCGGCTCGCCCGGTTGCCAACGCATCGGGCGGGCAACCAACGCCCGTGAAACCACCCCAACCCGCCGTCGTTGCGCCGCCAGCCGATGACGCGCGTTGGATGTTGAACCTTGACACGGCGACAATTTCTGATTTGCCGGCGGCCGGGCGCATCCACGGACAGGATTTCATCGTCGAGCGCGCCAGTTTTCAGAACGGCACGCTGACCTTGCGCGAGGGGACGCGCGGGCCGGTGGACTTTGGCATTACAATCAATTTCAGCGGGGCGCAGGCCGAGGCACTGGCCGCCCAGACCATCAATGTCACCACCAACACCGACGAAGCGGCGCGTGTGACATTGCGCTGGAACAATGACGTGAATTCCGGCCGGAACAGTTTTGACAGCGGCTACGCGCTGCGGCTGGAGTTCGGCTTGCTGGAGAACAATCATCTGCCGGGGAAAATTTATCTTTGCACGCCGGACGCCGAAAAAAGCTATCTGCTCGGAACCTTTACCGTGGAGGTCCGCAAACCCAAACCACCCAAGCAAAAGTGAAGCGCGGTTGTTTGGAGTCCCGTCGCGCCCGGCGGGACGGTCTGACCGGCCTTGTTTTCCTTGCCGCGCAAACGCGGAACTCCAAACGCAAAAACTTGCCACGCGTCGTCCCGGCGCGGAAACTCCCGCGGGTGAACATCGAACTGCTCAACACCGGCAGCGAACTGATGCTGGGTCGTGTGCTGAACACGCACCAGCAATGGCTCTGCCGCCGCCTCGCGGATCTCGGTTACGTTGTGACGCGCCAGGTGGCCGTGCCGGACACGGCGCACGACATCCAATCCGCCGTTCGTGAAGCGTTGAGCCGCGCGGATTTGATCGTCACCACCGGCGGTCTCGGTCCAACTTCCGATGATTTGACGCGTGATTTGATTGCGCAGCTTCTCGGTAAAAAACTGCGACTTGATGAAGCGGTGCTCGACCACATCAAGAGGCGTTTTGCGGCGCGCAACCTGCCGATGCCGAAAAACAACGAAGTCCAGGCGCTCGTGCCCGAAGATGCGCTGGTGCTGGCCAATCCGAACGGCACCGCGCCGGGGCTGGCCATGAAAACAGACGAAGATGGAAGAGGGAAGATGGAGAATGGAGGAAACCGCGCGCCATCCTCCACCTTCAATCCTCCATCCTCGCGTTCTCCCAAATGGCTGGTGATGCTGCCCGGCCCGCCGCGCGAGTTGCGCCCGATGTTCGACAATTTTGTCGTGCCATTGCTCCGGCGCGAATTCCCGCTGGACGCGCCGTTTGTCTGCCGCACGTTGCGGACGAGTGGCATCGCCGAGTCTCTGGTGCAGGAAAAAATTGAAACGCCGCTGAACACACTCGCGACCGCCGGACTCGAAATCGGCTATTGCGCGCGGACGGGACAGGTGGATGTGCGATTGTCGGCGCGCGGCGGGAACGGTAAAAAAATTGTCCGCGCGGCGGAGGCGGTCGTTCAAAAAATTCTGGGCGCGCAAATTTACGGTTTTGACGATGAGGAAATGGAAACGGTCGTCGTCCGGCTTTTGACCGAACGAAAGAAAACTTTGGCGATGGCCGAGTCCTGCACCGGCGGTTGCATCGCGCATCGCGTGACGAATGTGCCGGGCGCGTCGGCGGTTTTTCTGGGTGGCTTCGTGACTTACAGCAACGAATCGAAGCAAAAATTTCTCGGCGTTCGCGCCGAAACACTGGCGGCTCACGGCGCGGTGAGCGAAGCGGTGGCGCGCGAAATGGCCGAAGGCGCACGGTTGCAGCTCGGGGCGGATTTTGCCATTGTCGTCACGGGCATCGCCGGGCCGGGCGGCGGAACAAAAGAAAAACCGGTGGGGACGGTTTTCATCGGGCTGGCCGGAGAGTTTGGAACGGTGGTTGAGCGCAAATTTAATCCTTATGAGCGCGGGACATTCAAGGAAGTCACGGCGTGGCAGGCATTGGAAATGCTGCGGGTGCGGTTGGTTTGTTCTTGAGGGCAAAAAAATTTGGAGTAGAGTAACGCCGTTCAATGTCTCTGCTTGAATTGAACAGAAAAGTTGATTTCCGGACATGGCTTTGACCATTGAACCATTGATTACCAAGAGCAATCCGGTTGAGGGTGACAGCACGACGTTTCGCAAACGCCGCGGCACGTTGCTGGTGGTGGACGATGAGGACGGGCCGCGGCAGTCGCTGCGGGTCATTTTCAAGGACGAATACGATATGCTGATGGCCGAGGACGGGCCAACGGCGATTGAGCTGGCGCAGAAGCATCCCATTGACGTGGCGGTGCTGGACATTCGCATGGCCGGCATGTCGGGCATCGAAGTTTTGGAACGCCTCAAATACGTGAACCC
>DLMG01000275.1:0-1266 GCA_002479245.1 Verrucomicrobia subdivision 3 bacterium UBA7542
AATGGCGCCCGACAGATATTTGACAAACCGGTCAATCAAGGCCTGGGTTTCGAGCCGGACCTTTTTGTCCTGGGTCGCCAGCTCGCCGCCCACGCTGGTGTAGGGACAACCGCAAACATGGTGGTATTTCCGCTGTCGCTGCCGCTGCGTTTTTCGGATGTAATCACACCATAATTGCAGCCGTTTCCGCGGGGGATTCTGCCGGGAAAACATTCGTTCATAGTTCGGTTCCCTTAAACGCCAATGCTCTTCGTAGGCGGCAACGACCAAATCCGTCTTGGTTTTGAAAAAGTAATAAAAACTGCCCTTGTTGACCTTGGCCCGTTGGCAGATGTGCTCCACACTGACCGAGCCGTAGCTGCTCTCGTGAATGAGATCAAAGGCCACGGACAAAAGCTTTTCTCTGGCACTACTGGTTCGACCCATAATTCTATCGCGTATTCTTTGCGACGCGGGGTACGCTAAATTATTTATACAACCGGTCAACTATTATTTGAACCCGCTGAGGTGACCTGGGCGAGTTGAAAACCGTCCGTCGAACCACGTTTCCAGAGCACTGGTTTTTACGGCGGCGGTTGACGGTTGAAGCAACTCACGCGATGTTGCGGTGTTGGATTGATTAACAGGTGAATTTATGAAAACAAGAAATTGGCAAAAAATGGTGGCGGTCATGGCCGTTGCGGCTCTGGCTTGGTCAGCGTCAACGACGCTGGCACAGGATTCGTCTGCCGCAAACACGGTGCAACCGGCAGCGGTCAACGCGCCCGTGCCGCAGTTGGCTTACGGCGTGTCACAAATCGTGCAACTCGCACAGGCGAAAGTCGCCGATGACACGATCATCGCTTACATCAAAAATTCCCGGAATAGCTATGGTTTGAACGCAGATCAGATCATTTATCTGCGGCAACAAGGGATTTCTGACGCCGTCATCACGACGATGTTGAACCAGCCCAGACCGGGGGTGGCCGTAGCCATGCCGACAACGCCAGCACCGCAGCCGGTGGCTTCGACTGCTTATTATGGACAGGATTCGCAGGCTACGGTTCCGCCGACGGTGACGTATGCTCAACCCGGGCCGGATACAACTGGTTATTCCCAACCGTATTATAATTCTTATTATCAGCCTTATTATTACTACCCGGCTTATGCTTGGTATCCACCCGTGACATTTTACTTTGGCGGAGGCGGCGGCTGGCATGGTGGAGGTTGGTACGGCGGCAGGTCTGTTGGTGGTTGGCATGGAGGTGGTCAAGGGGGTTGGCATGG
>DLMG01000275.1:1354-4703 GCA_002479245.1 Verrucomicrobia subdivision 3 bacterium UBA7542
GGCATGGGGGTGGTCAAGGGGGTTGGCATGGAGGTGGGCGCGGCGGCTGGCACCGCTGAAATAATTCGTCCGTTGTCGTTGTATAGACTATCCGCTACGTCACAAAGGCTTGAAGTTTTCCGTGGCAGTTGTGCTCCACCCACGCGTTCGATACTGAACCGCCGCCAGAAAAACGCTTTGAATGAAGCGCCGCACGTTCAGACAGCTTCGCGCCAAACGGCACCCAGAACAGCACCACAATGTCTACGTCGTGCTGCTCGACCCCGCCGTGGGAAAAATCCGAAAAGTGCGTGCGGAAAATCCGAAGCGTGATCCCAAGAAGGCGTGCGTTTACGTCGGCATGACGGGCCTGACGCCGGAGGAACGCTTTGCCAATCACAAGGCAGGCATCCAGGCGGCTTCGGTCGTGAAACGCTACGGCATCCGCCTGTTGCCGGAAATGTTTGCCCACCTCAACCCCATGCCATTCAATGCGGCTGTGGCGATGGAAAAAGATTTGGCAGAGGATTTGCGCCGGGGCGGGTTCACGGTCATGGGTGGACATTAAAAAGTTGCACGGGCAACATTCCATGCAAAGCTTCAACGAGCCACATTCAATTTTCAGCACGCGCAGCAACTCTCAGGGATGTGCGACGCTTGTTCGACCGCTGATTTTGGAATAGTTTCATCCAATACGGAACCCATGAAACGACGTTCCTTTCTCAAGAAAATTGTTCTGGCCACCGGCGGTATGGCGTTGCTGTCCAACAAACCGCTCGCCACTGCGGTGAACGGTGAATCCACAGGCGACGCACCGATCGCGCTCGATGCTGCCCTCGTGAAGGACTGGCTCGCGCGCTGGGAGAAGAACATTCTCAACGACGCCCGTAACCGCTACTGCGATCACGAACTCGGCGAAGAAGTCGGCTGGCTCGTCAGCCCTTTTCTCAACGGCTTCTACTACGGCTACCAGGCGACGCACGATCCGAAATGGGTCGAGCACCTGGCTGACTGGGCAGACTCATGGATCAAGCGCGGCGTGAAGGAACCGGATGGCTTCATCGGCTGGCCCAAGAGCGGCTCCGGCGGCGCGCTGGCGGAAGATTTCCTCACGGACAGCTTGCTCGGCGAAGCGATGGGATTGCGCCCGATCGTGCTGATGGCGGAAGAAATCCTGAAAGCGCCCGCGCTGAAAGAAAAGTTTGGGTCGCGCGCGGATGCGTGGCTCAAACTCGCCGGCCAGGTTTTTGAGAAGTGGGACTCTCGCGGCTGCTGGCGCGAGGTGAAAGAGGGCGGGTTGTGGGTGGTGCCCGCCTTCGGCATCGACGCGAAGACCGGACGCTGGACCGACGGCTACGCCCGGCGCGTCACCGACGGCTTTTCGAATCCCGACAACAAGCAAAACCACATCGCCCGATGGCTGCTGGCCATGAACGACGTGACCCGCAAACCGGTCTATCGCGAGCGGGCGGAGAAGTGGTTCCGGCTGATGAAATCGCGCATGAAGACACGGGAGGGCGGGAAGTATTTCGTCTGGAACTACTGGGACCCCGCCGGCCCGTGGGACTACAAGCCCGATGGCTCTACGCGGCACTGGGTCGGCGTGCATCCGAACGGCGGCTACTACGCGATTGATGTGGAAGGCATCGTGGCGGCATTCGATCACGGACTGGTCTTCACGCGGGACGACATCCAACGGCTCGTCACAACGAACCGCGACTTCATGTGGAACCAGCAGATCAAAGGCGCCAAGTTTCAGCGCATTGACGGGGGCGAGCCAGATGCGCGCTGGAAAGACTCGCCCGGAATGCTGTGGACCGCCCTGGTTCCGTATGATGAAACGCTGCGGAAAGTTTTCCTGGAAAACCACAATCTCGCCAGTTGGGGCGGGCTGGCGGTGACACCTTGGTTTCTCGCGCGCGAAACAGCCGGGTCCTCAAGCAAGCTTTGAAAATAAAATCCGGAGTCAAGGATGCCTGCGGCCCAGATGGAAAAAGATTTGGCGAGGACTTGCGGCAGTGCGGGTTCACGGGCGCGGGTGGACACTGATCAGAGGAAATCCAGTTTGTCCGTTTCCAGCGTCGTGGGGTCATCGGCGTGGGCGTAAATCGGAGCGACGATGTTAAAGTTGTCGGCACTGAAAAACAGTCGTGCCCGCGCATTCACCATTCATCAAAATGAACACAGTCCGAGTTGAATCTTGTGCGCGCTTCCTTTGATTCTGCGGGGTAGCCAATGGCAATGCAGGCAACGGGGATCACTGATGCAGGCAGTCCCAGAATCTCTTTGAGCCGCCCCACCCGGTCTTCTCTTGGATGCACACCCAACCAGCAGGCTCCCAAGCCAAGGACATGGGCACACAAAAGCAGATTCTCAATCGCCGCCGAACAGTCCTGAAGCAGGTAGCTTAATTGGCGGTCGTGCGCCGCCTCCAGATCACCGCAGACCGCGATCCCCAGTGCCGCACCCGGAAGCATTTGACCGTTTGGTAACGCCTCCGCGATTTGTAAAAGCTTGCGCCGGTTGCGAACCACGACAAAGCGCCAGGGGTCTTTGGCGACTGCGGAAGGAGCCGCCATCGCAGCCTCAAGGAGCGTTTTTACTGCTTCGTCACTTACTTCCGCCGATGAATATGCCCGTATACTTCGCCGACCGAAAATAAACCCAAGCTGTTCTTGCACTTTCGTATTCATAAGGTTGTTCAGGGCTGCGTGGTCAAATGGCACCGCCCGCCCACACGACTATATCTGACGCTCTCCTGAATTGGAAAGAAATGAGGCGAGCAACCGAAGCCCGCGTAATGCTGTCGGCGGCGTTGTTTCACCGGCGGAACCGCGACCGGCCCAGTTTTGGAGATATAACTTTGGCAGCAGCAAATCCACTCACATTGCTGCAAAGTCACGTGCCTGACCGGAAGCGCAGATTATTCTTCGGCTATTGCGCCGGGCTGCCGGGCTTTTCCGGAAACGCGAACTTCACCAGCAACGGCGCTCCCCGGATCAAGTAAAGGCCCACGAGCGCGCCGATCACCCACTTTATGATCAAGTACACCGGGCATATCGTGCACGAGGGACCTAATTGCAGAGCATGCCGAACGATAAATATGATGCCCAGCACCCCGACGACCCGCAGAAACAACGCAAACAATTCTTTTGAGTTCATATACGCCTGTCTTTCTTGTGTGGTTTTTGTTGCTCAACCTGTTTCCCGCAGGCAAAGGTCTGCGGTCAAACACCGCAAGGCTGATTGTGGTTGTAGATTAGCGTCCAGCCCCGCCCGTTGTCAAACGGCTCGACCGTCGGGTAGTGTCCTAATTTGAAATTAAGGAGCCAATTCAAGGCGATACAACTGTCAGCGGTCACCACAAACC
>DLMG01000366.1 GCA_002479245.1 Verrucomicrobia subdivision 3 bacterium UBA7542
CTGGGCCGTTGTCGTATTCCAAGCACTTAACGGAACTGAGTAGGTTGTAAACGGAGTAAAGGCTCCTCCGTTGATGCTGTAACTCAGACCAAAGTTCGCCGGGCCGGTGCTGATGCCTGCTTGATCGAATGCGACCTCGACGCCGGAAAAACCGACAGTGCTGGTGGTGAATGACCAGTAATCGTTAACTGACCAGTTATTGGCGCTCAATGAGTGAACAGACGGGGACGCATTGGCAGCGCTGGAACCGGGAAGCCCAGGACCGGAAGCACCGGGAGCCAAACCGGCAATGACGGGATCCAGATCTCCCGCCGGGAAGCTGTAAGTTGCCGCGGTCGCATGAAGCCCGCTGGCCACACTACCACTGTAATTCAAGCCGTTATCGGCCTGAAAGGTTCCAGGGGAAGTATTAGCACCAGGCGCTACATTAAACGCATTAGTATTTGCCATGTTCTCAAAAGTCCACTGGGCGATTGTTTGGGCATTAACGGTTTGAAAAGCCAGCAGCGTGGCGAACGAGCAGAGAGACAGAATAACAATTTTTTTCATAAGGTTTTTCTTTCTTGATTCAAAATTGCCGGCCACCTTTTAAAAGGAAAGCCGCGCGCAAAACTATGTAATCATCATGAAAGGAAACCACGGGATATCAAGATACAATCCGGGAAAATTACCCACAAGTTATTCACAGGCAGATTGCACAGCATCAACGCCTACATTTGCTCGACCGTTTCGATGCCGAGGACGTCCAGACCCTGCTTCAAAACCCGCGCGGTCAGGTCACACAACGCCAGACGGCTCGCTCGCGTGGCGTCGTCGGCCTTGAGCACCGGACAATTTTCGTAGAACGACGTGAACTTGCCGGCCAGTTCGTAGAGGTAGTTGCACAGAAAATTAGGCCGATATTCCTCCGCCACCGCCTCCAGCGTCAGCCCAAAGTTCAACAAGTGCTTGGCCAGTGCCGTCTCTTCCGCTGCGGCCAAATGGATGTTGGATGTTGGATGTTGGATGTTTACTCGCGATTTATCGGAGATGGATGTTTCCACCGTCTTCCGGAAAATGCTCCGAATCCGCGTATAGGCATACTGCAGATACGGCGCGGTGTTGCCTTGCAGCGCGAGCATTTTGTCCCAACTGAACACATAATCGCTCTGCCGGTTCGGCAGCAGGTCGGCGTATTTCACGGCACCCAGCCCGACGACCCGCGCAATCTCGCGGCGTTCCGCCTCCGGCAAATCCGGATTCTTTTCGGAAACAATCTTAAAAGCCCGATCTTCGGCTTCATCGAGCAGGTCGGCCAGCTTCACCGTCTCGCCGCTGCGCGTTTTGAACGGCTTGCCGTCTTCGCCAAGAATTGAGCCGAACCAGACGTGCGCCAGTTTGGGAATTGCGGACTGTGGACTACGGGCTGCGGACTGCCACTTGCGGAACGCCGCAAAAACCTGCTGGAAATGCAGTTGCTGACGGCCGTCGGTGACGTAAATGATTTCATCCGGCTGCCAGGTTTCCAGCCGGTACGCCAGCGTCGCCAGGTCCGAAGTCGTGTAATTGAATCCCCCGTCGCTTTTGCGGATGAGCGCGGGCTGTTCCTTGAGTTGGGGCATGTCGTCGAAGAAAATGGCAATCGCACCTTCGCTTTCGCGCGCGAGGCCCTTGGTGACGAGTTCGTCCACCAGTGGTTTGAGGCGCGGATTGTAAAAGCTTTCGCCGAGCGCGTGGTCGAATTTCACGCCGAGCCGCGCATAAATCGTGTCGAACTGTTTTTGCGACAGCGCAAGCATCTCGTGCCAGATCTTCAGGTTTTCAGCGTCACCGCTCTGAAGTTTGACGAGTTCCTGGCGGGCGGCGTTCCGGACGGTGTCCATGGCTTCGCCGGTGGCGCTGACCATTTTATAGAGCCGCTCCATCTCGCCGAGGGGATCGGTTTTCAACGCGTCGGGCTTGAGATGCTGTTTCCAGCCGAGCAGCAGCAGGCCGAACTGCGTGCCCCAGTCGCCGATGTGGTTGTCGGTGATGACACGGTGGCCGAGCAGGCGCAGCGTGCGTGCCAGGCTGTCGCCGAGGATCGTGGAGCGAATGTGGCCCACATGCATCGGCTTGGCCACGTTCGGTGAACTGAAATCAATGACAACAGTTCGTGGGACAGGCCTCTGGCCTGTTTCTGAACACAGACCGGAGGTCTGTGCTACAGATTCAAAAAACAAATGTTCACCGCGGGCGGCGGCCTGGAGTGCGCCGGAAAGCACAGCGTTTTTCAGGCGGAAATTCAGAAAGCCGGCGCCGGCAATTTCGACTTTTTCGCACCAATCACCGACGTCGAGTTTGGCGAGCACGCTGGTGGCAAGCTGGCGTGGATTCATTTTTCGCGACTTCGCCAGCGACATCAGCGCGTTGCTCTGGTAATCGCCGAAGTTCGGATCGGGGCACGGACGGATGAGAACAGCGGAGGAATCTGCATCCGGCAGGACGGCTCGGACGGCCTGCTGCAATTTCAATTCAATCTGTTTGTTTGGCAGCACGGAAATTATTTAACCACGGATGGACACGGATGAACACGGATAAAATTTCGGAGGGGCGAGTTATACGAGTCCCCTTTTGTGCAAGGCCTTGAGATTGGGGACTCGCAGAGCGCGTCCCCCCGAAAGATTATTTTTTCCCGTATTCCTTGATGATGTTAAGCATGGCATCGGCGTCGGGAGCCTGTTCGAGCGCCGAGCGGAAATCGGGTTTATGGAGGAACTTGGCGATGTTGGCCAGGGTGTGGAGATGTTTCTGGAACTGGCCCTGGGGCACGAGAAAAAGCATGACGAGTTTCACCGGCTGGTTGTCGAGCGCGTCGAAATTGACGCCCGCCTTCGAGCGGCCCAGCGCGCCGACCACTTCGTAAATCAGGTCGGTCGAAGCGTGCGGAATGCCGATGCC
>DLMG01000023.1:0-3510 GCA_002479245.1 Verrucomicrobia subdivision 3 bacterium UBA7542
ATTCGCGCCCAATAATGGACGCCGGCACCGCCCAACGGATCGACGCCCAGATGGATTTTCGCGCTGCGAATGACGTCCAAGTCGATGACATTACCGAGGTCGTTGATGTAGGCGGTAAGATAGTCGTGCTGATGTGTCGTCGAGGCGCGCAGCGCCTGCTCGTGGGGAATTCGTTTCACTCCGTTGAGCCGGGCTTCGAGCAGCGCATTCGCCTTCGCCTCAATCCAACCGGTGACGACGTTGTCCGCCGGCCCACCACTCGGCGGGTTATATTTGAAGCCACCGTCATGCGGCGGATTGTGGGAGGGCGTGATGACAATCCCGTCGGCCAGTCCCTTTTTGCGCCCGCGATTGTAAGTCAGTATAGCATGGGAGATCACCGGGGTCGGCGTGTATTCGTCCCCTTCGGCAAGCATCACCTCGACGCCATTTGCCGCCAGCACCTCCAGCGCGGTGGCGCAGGCCGGAACGGAAAGCGCGTGCGTGTCGATGCCGAGATACAGCGGGCCGGAGATGTTTTGCCGCTTGCGATACAGGCAAATCGCCTGGGTGATCGCGAGGATGTGCCATTCGTTGAAAGCCAGCTTGAACGACGAGCCGCGATGTCCTGAGGTGCCAAACGCCACTCGCTGTTCCGGCACCGAAGGGTCTGGAACTTCGGTGTAGTAGGCCATGATGAGCCGCGGCACATCGACCAGTATTCCGGGTGGTGCCGGCTTTCCGGCCAGGGGACTTATTTTCATGACGTTTTTTTTGGTGGTTTGCTTTCGAGTTTCGCCACTTTCGCCAGACGGCGACGAAAACGCTCCGCGCCGATGAATTGCGCGGCGAGAAATGTCTGCACCAATTCCCAGGCGAGGGCGTGACCGACCACGAGGCCGCCAAAACAGATCAGGTTCAAATCGTCGTCCTCGACGCCTTGATGCGCCGAAAAGTTTTCATGAATCAAGCAGGCCCGAACCCCCGCCACTTTGTTCGCACAGACCGATGCTCCAACCCCGCTTCCACAGATGCCCACGCCGCGGTCCACCGTCCCAGCAGCAACCGCGCGCGCCAGCGGCACGATAAAATCAGGATAGTCATCGTCCTCTTTCGGACGGCCGTCGCCGAAGTCAACCACTTCATGACCGGTTTCGCGCAATTTCCCGGCCAGATATTCCTTCAACTCGTAACCGCCGTGGTCGGCGGCGATGCCGATGCGTTGGCTCGTTAGCGTCAATTCCTTCAACGGTTTATCGCTGGTGTCTTTATTTGTGGCGCTCCAATGTCTCCGGTTTGGTGCCGTTGAGGATTTCTTTGGCATATGCGACAGGGATTTGATCAGGCTCGGGTCGGATCGGCCATCTGTGCGGCAGTGGCTCCTCGCGCGCCATTATAGGTCACGGCCAGGCAGGTGGAGATGCTGTAAGGGGAGAAGAACAGATTGCCGTCGGCGGTTTTGAGCCGGGCGTAGAGGCCCAGTGCGAAAACCGTGTTTCCCCCGGCAAGGCTTTTGATGTCGTTGGCGGCCGTTGTGTCCGCTGGGCGACCGATCAGTGCGGTCATAAATAATGTGACAAATAATAAACGTGATAGAAGGCCCATCATCATGCGTGGTCCCACGCTTGCACTTGGCCAATTCTTCCATCGGTTCTTACCATGTGCGCCCGGGTCTGGGTTTGCGATTTCCTCAAGCGGGATTTGTGTGGGAGATGTGGTTGATTTCATAAGACGTGTTTCTTTTCAGCCGGTGCGCCGCTTTAGAGATTGGGACAATGTAACCCAATGACCTCGTAAAGCGCGCGCCCAAGGTATAAGGCCACGTAGAACACCAAAAGCAAAATCAGCCAGAAAAGCAGTCCGTTGATCATGATGCTTTCAACTTTGGTGCGCCGCGGATTTTTCCATTGCCCTTGCCGGCCCACCCCGAGGGTCTGTCGTTCAACATCAAGCGATCTGCCTGACGGTGTCTTGAGTGCCGTAAGGATTGGCCACGCGCAGCGTGCATTCCGGGTCGTCCCGCCACTCGCCGTCCACGATGAACCGGTAGTGGTGGGTGCCGGGCGGCAGGGCCACAGTGGTCTTCCAAACCCCTTCGGTATCCTTCGTCATGGGAATGGCTTGCGCCTGCCATTGTGTGAAGTCGCCTGCCAGCAATACGCTTAACGCGTCAGGGGCGGTGAATGCGAAGGTTTGTCTCCTATCATCGCTGCTGTTTTTTGAATTCGTTCTTTTTGCCATGTGTTTTTCCTTTCTACTTGCGTTTGTTCATTATTTGCACGCGGAATGGCTTTCGCCGGTTCGCGAACGTGCCGGACCTGGTTCAATCGTTCAATCCCCCATGAACCCAGGAGTAGGAATCGGAGGCCGCCACTTGCCAGAGGTGGACGGGCCCGGACTTTTCCGCGCCGTTCCCTGCCACAGGTAGCGAGCGGCGGGGTGAAGCGACAGTCCGGCTTAAATCCTCTCCGGTGTTTGCGCGAGGCGGACGCGGGTTTGGCAGCAACAGTTTTTCAACAGGCAATTCGTTGAACGATTTCAAAGTCAGGTGTGTTTTCATAGCTCTTCTTGTTGTTTGTGTTAGTAGTCGCACACTGGCTCCTCCAGGATGTGCTGAAACGTCGGGGGCAAATAAATCTCACGCTTGTGCAGGTCGCTCGCAACCATCGAGGATTTGTCCTCGACCAGCGCGTTGTCGTCAAATATGAGGCTCAAGCCATGGTGCCCGGCAAATTGCGACAACTCAGGTGTCGCTCGCGCCGAGCGTGTGGCGGCGTTTTCACCATCCCATACAGCCAAGGCGGCTTCCTGGACCTGCCTGCATGTGGCCCACCGCTCCAGCCAGTCCATCAGCCAGGGGAGAAGGGATTGAACCTGGCGCACCGCGAGCACGATGAGGTGCGCTTCCGCCGCTTCCGCCAGCGCCGCTTCCGCCGCTGGCGGCAGTTTCAGCATGTCCACGCGCCACGGCTTGATGCTCCAATGCGTGGTTTCGTCCATCCGATGCGCCGCACGCTCCAGCATCGCGTTCGCCTTCGCCGCGTAATCGAATTCGTCGTAAATGATCACCGCATTCATGGTCGCGTCCATAACATTTTCTTCTCGTATTGCAGTCGCATTCATACGTTTCATCTCTGGTTTTATCCAAAGTCGGCTGCGACGCCGACGCGGTGGGCCATTTTCGTTAATCCCGTCAGTGGCTCATCGCTGGTGCGTTCATTGATGGTGCTCCAATGTCTCCGGCTTGGTGCGGTCAAGGATTTCCTTGGCCCGCGTTGTCTCATCCATGGAGCCGTGGACAATCAGGACATACTTGCCGGTCTTGAGCGCCTTCTCGTATCGCAATATGCTGTCCTTGGGGATGCCCAGGCTGTAAAGTCCGGCGCCCAGCGCGCTCAAACCGCCCACCACGACCGCGCCTTCCAGCGCCCCGACGATCCAACTGACGAGCGGCCCTGCCACGAGCAACGGCCCGATGCCGGGAATCAAAAAGAACCCGGAACCGAACAACAAGCCCCAAAACCCACCCCA
>DLMG01000023.1:3608-23869 GCA_002479245.1 Verrucomicrobia subdivision 3 bacterium UBA7542
CCCCAGTATTTCATGCGGTCCCCGGCATTGTAGTAGCCGACCACGTGTTCATCCGTGTGTTCGTCGCGTCCGACAATCGAGAGTTTCTTCATATCGAAACCGGATTGCTGTAGTTCCTTGATCGCCGCTTCGGCAGCCGTATGCGATGGATAGATCGCCACGATTGAATTGTTCTTGTTCATGTTCTTCCTTTCGCTTCATTGTTCATTTGTTGCCCCCCGGGTTCCTGCCGCTGTCACCACCAATGGCCTTTGTTAACCGTGACCCGGTTCAACACAAAGGTCGCGCCACCCTTATGGGCGTCTTTTTCAGCTTCACCCCAGCCGACCCAAGTTCCGGCGGTACCGGTCAAGGTGGCTACCCCTCCGTCAACGGTTACCTTGATGTCATCCCTGTCCACGAAGGGACTCCAGAAAAACCGATCCTCGATGTTCTTTTTGATCTGTTCGTCGCTCAGATATGGCTGCGGTCCAGACATCTCGGAAACGTAGTAAGGCGACTGGTTGTAATAAGGCCGGCCGTAATAACCATAGTCGTCGTAATAACCATAGTCGTAGTCGGGATAGTAATAGTCGTTATAATAATCGTAGTCGTAGTCGGAGATCGAATAATACTCCGGTTCAACCTTCAGACGGTTCCGAACTTCCACCACGCCTTTGATCCGCGAAGCAACATCCTGCGCTTCAGTCTTTTGAAAACTTGAATCCACCGCCCCGGAGAGATACGCGACGCGATGGATGACAGCCGCATCTATTGTGGAGTTGTCCAAAAACGGATCCCAGGACAAGGCCGCTTTCAATTGTTTCTCCATTGCCGCTGCATCAGCGGATCCATTGGGTCTCACCTTCAGATGGTTGTCAACCAGCGACACTCCCACCACGTTTTTTGCATCCTGTGCGGCGGCAGTTTTCGCCTTTAAATTGCCCACGGAGCCGCCAAGAATGACCACTCCGTCTTCAACGGTTACGTCGGGAGAAAAAGCCGAAACGCGCGCGTCAAGACGAAGGGCCGCCTGGACTGCCTGTTTGATTTCGCTGTCAGAACTGATGGCGGTTTTGGATTTTTGTTGCGCGCCGTTGTGTGCCTGTGGTTCGATTTTCAAGCCGCTGTCGTCCACGGACGTCACCCCGTTTACCCAGGCATCGTCGTAAGCTCGCGATTTGCTGATCGCGCTTCCGATCGTTCCGGTGAGCGTCACTTTGCCATCTTTCACCACGGGGTTGATCAGGCCGCCGTTGATCCAAATATCCCATTGGAGACGGGCTTTGACATCGGCGGCAATTTCCGAATCCGTGCGCTTCGCCATATAGTTGATCGTGACGTCATTGCGGACCTCCTTGATCCCCTTGACTCCATTGGCAATCCGGGTGGCGAGTTGTTTTTCCGCATAGGAACCAACGCTGCCGGTCAACGTGGCGACCGCGTCCTGGACGGAAACGGTCGTCTGATAGGATTCCGTCGCGGGATCTTGCTGCAGCGCCGTCTGGATGTCCTTGCGGATGTCTTCATCGGAGCGGGACACCGGCGTTACGGTAATCTTGTCAATCACCTCGCGTACGCCCCGGACGCTCTTGGCGGACAGGACCGCCCGCTCTTTGGCGAGGAGGTTGTCCACCGATCCAGAAAGTGTGACGATCCCCTGACTGGTGCTGACATCCACATCGTTCGGAAAGACGCCTTTATCGAGTTTTAATCCACCTTCAACGGCGGTGGTGATGCCGCGGTCGGTAATTTCCTTTTCCGTGGTCGCCGCTTGTAACGAGGGCAGAACCAGAGTTTGAATTCCCGCCGCAATCAGCAGGCAGGCAGACCATCTGCCAATCGCCGCGCGTTTAGCCCATTCCTTCAACTTTAATGTTTTCATAGTTTTCATATACTGTCTTTTTATGTTTTGTTTTATTTCAATTGCCTCTGTAGATGGTTTCTTTCGTGTCGATACAGTCAGTCGGTGGTGCGTTTACTGATGGCGCTCCAATATCTCCGGTTTGGCGCCGTTGAGGGTTTCTCTGACCGGAGGTGTTTCCGCTGCTGGTTGTTTCTTAAGTTCAGCCGCCTTGTCTCCATTGGTGCGTTCCTGGCCCAAACCCATGGTCAGCGCGGTCATCCCGGCCAGCCCGCCCAATTGCATGGATTCCACGGCGGTGCTGGGAACGATGACGATGGTGGCATTCTCCTTCAAACCCTCATAAAGCATGTTCATGGCCCGCAAATGAAAGGCAATCGGATTGTGCTCATAGCTCTTGCCCGCTTCGGTAAATTTCTCCGCGATCTGCCGCTCGGCATCACCCAGGATTACCCTGGCCTGGCGCTCTCTTTCCGCCTGGGCCTGCATGGACATCGCATCCTCCAAACCGGAGGGAATCAAAACATCCTTCACCTCCACGGAAATGACATTGATGCCCCAGGGTTCGGTGCGCTCATCAATGATCTTCTGCAACAGAGCGCTGATTTTGTCTCTGCCTTCCAGCATGTCCGAAAGCATGGTCTTGCCGATCACATCGCGCAGGGCGGTTTGGGAGGCCCAACTGATGGCGCTTTGATAGTCGGCCACGTCCAAGGCCGCCTTCTTTGGGTCCACCACTTTCCAAAACAGCACGGCATCCACATCCACCGGCACCGTATCTTTGGTGAGAGTTTTTTCCGCCTTGAAACCCGTCGTGATGACGCGGGTGTCAATCCAGTAAGGAATCGCATCCAGAACCGGAATAATGAAAAACAGTCCCGGCCCTTTCAAGGAGCGGAACTTACCCAGACGCAATATCACCGCTCGGTCCCACTGATCGGCCACCTGAATGGCGGACGCAACGACCAGGGCCAGCACAAAGGCGCCGACGCCAATTCCGCCTGCTTCTAAATTGGCTCCAACTCTATACCGGGCGTATGCCAGTGCTGCCCCAATGCCTAAAATTACCAAGAATGACAATACTGCAAACGATCTGTTTTGTTTCATTTTAATTATCTCCGTAGATGGTTTCTTTCGTGTCAGCATCGCCAGTCGCTGATGCGTTCATAAATGCGAAGATAATCCGGGCAACCGCACGGACGCTATGGGGTGTTTCCCGGACATTTCAAAGATGGCTGAAACCAACCAGCCGGTGCCGCTCCTCATCCCAGAGCCGGAAGGTGAAGGATTTGAGGCTGGAGAAGAGCGTGACGGGCGGCACGGTTTGAAACAGCGGCTCCGCCTTGTGGCACTTCTCCAGGTCGTAATTGGGAATCCGCCGAGGCACCAGCCGCCTGACGTTTTCCAAACCGGTTTCGCACACCCAATTTCTGTCTGGCAAATACCTGGCCCGTCACCGAGTCATTATTCCGCTGAAGAAGGAAAATCGTTGGCGGGCTTGTTATTGGCTGGCCTCCGGCTTCGCTCCTTGCTTGCGGCTGAAAGCCAGGACACACCAGCCGCAGAGAACGAGGATCATGGTCACCCAAGGAACATATTGGAGCCATGCCGAATAGGTCATGGCGTTTTCGTGCCCGGCGCGCAACAACGAGGAAGACACCAGGCCCATGACGTCTTGGAAAACGGCCAAAAAAACTGCTGCCACCAAAATCCACAAGCCTTTCAGTTTGTATCGGCGGGCAGCGATAACCGCAACCACCAAGATGGCGGCTTGGATGACCAGCCTGAATCCAACAGGCACCAGATAACTTGTAGCTTCTAAAGGATGCATAACGACACCTTGATAGGCGAAGAAGCGCACGGAGGCTATGGGGTGTTTTCCCCATGCCAGACTTGATGAATCCAGCCCCGACACGGCAGGCCGGAAGGATGGCGAGTGAAACCTGACGCACAGGGACAAATCGGAGCGAAGCGGAGAACCCCAAAAGTTTCCAGCGCTAAATAATGGTCAACTGGACACTGCTTTCAATGATGACTGAAGTGAGGATCAGCCTGCTTCTCATTTCTTATTCTCCATTCGCAGCTTACAAATTTGTAAGCCTGCCGAAAGCTCCCAGCCATTTTCCTGTGGTCTATTGCTTACAGAACGAAGCGGTGTCGGGGTGATGCCGCGAAAGCAAAAAATAAAACAAACGACCGCTCACAGTATATGAAAAACAATCAATTAAATCCGCTAGTTCAAGACCGCGATGCCAACGTCGCCACGCTGCCCGCGCCGGGGCCGGCCACGAATGACGCTGCCTTCGACAAACTCCGATACCAACCTACTCCACGCCTCAATCCCCGGCCCGTGCCGGCACCAGTGGCCAGAGCAACTTCGCCGGTCGCCGGACCGAACGTGACCATTCAGGCGGTCAATGACGCGGTGCGGGAAACTTCGGCCTGGGTGCGCCCTCTGCAACAGGAGATGGGGCGCGTCATTGTCGGACAAAAGCAACTGATTGATCGCCTGCTTATTGCGCTCGTCACCAACGGCCATGTCCTGCTTGAAGGCGTGCCCGGGCTGGCGAAAACGCTTTCGCTCAAAACGCTCGCCGGCGGCGTCAGCCTCCGCTTCCAGCGTCTCCAATTCACGCCGGATATGCTGCCCGCCGACATTGTGGGCACGATGATTTACAATCCGCAGGACGGCGAATTCCGCACCAAGCACGGCCCGATTTTCGCCAACCTCATTCTGGCCGATGAAATCAACCGCGCGCCGGCCAAGGTGCAAAGCGCGTTGCTCGAAGCCATGCAGGAGCGCCAGGTGACCCTCGGCGATTCGACCTACGAACTGCCCAATCCATTCCTCGTGCTCGCCACGCAGAATCCGCTGGAGCACGAAGGCACGTATCCGTTGCCCGAAGCACAGGTGGACCGCTTCATGATGAAGGTGCTCATCGGCTACCCGAATCGCGTCGAGGAACGCGCCATTCTGGATGCGATGGCCACCAGCGAACCTTCGCTTGGCGTGCAGCCGGTCGTTTCCGGCGAGGAAATCATTCGCGCCCGCCGCGTGGTCAACACCATTTACGTGGACGACAAGATCAAGGACTACATCGTGAGCCTGGTGCTGGCGACCCGCGATCCGAAGGCCGCCGGGCTGGACCTCAATGGTTACATCCAGGTCGGGGCTTCACCGCGCGCCACCATCAACCTCACGCTCGCCGCGCGGGCCGCCGCGTTCCTCGAGGGCCGCGGCTACGTGACGCCGCAGGATGTGAAGAAGCTCGCGCCCGACGTGCTGCGTCACCGCGTGGCGGTGAGTTACGAGGCCGAGGCCGAGAACATCAACTCGGACGACCTGATCCAGAAAATTCTCGACACGCTGCCCGTGCCCTGAACCGCCGGCAAACCCTGAACGGAACAACCATTATGAACCCTGAAAAAGCCAAAAACATCCTGGGCCGGATGCGGCAGCTTGAAATTCGCACGCGCCGCCTGGTCAACGACACGCTCGCCGGCCAATACCACTCGGTCTTCAAAGGCCGGGGCATGGACTTCGACGAGGTGCGCGAATACGTGCCGGGTGACGAGGTGCGGACGATTGATTGGAACGTCACCGCCCGCAGCGGCCACCCGTTCGTGAAGAAATTCACCGAGGAGCGCGAGTTGACCATCCTGCTCCTGGTGGACGTGAGCGCGTCGGGGAACTTCGGCTCGGCCGCGAATAGCAAACGCGAACTCGCCGCCGAAATCGCCAGCGTGCTGGCCTTTTCCGCCATCCGCAACAGCGACAAAGTCGGCCTGATTCTCTACACCGACCGCGTCGAGGAATACATCCCGCCCAAGAAAGGCCGCCGCCATGTTCTCCGCGTGGTGCGGGAAATCCTTTTCCATCAACCGCGCGGACGAGGCACGGACACGGTCAAGGCGCTCGACTTTGCCAATCACATCCTGCATCGGCGCGCGATTGCGTTTCTCATCTCGGACTTTCAGTCATCGGACGATCCCGACCAGGCGCTCGAAAACTTGCGCCGCGCGATGCGGCAAACCAACCGCCGCCACGACCTCGTCGCGTTGCACATCCAGGACGCCCGTGAAAAGTCATTGCCGGACGTGGGCGTGCTCGCCATCGAAGACGCGGAAACCGACGAAGTGGTCGAACTCGACACCGCCGACCCGAAGATCCGCGCCCGTTTCGAGGCGGAAGTGAACGAAAGGACGCAAAGGCTCGTGCGCGGGTTTCGCGCGGAGGCGATTGACACCCTGGAGCTGGACACCGCCGTGCCGTATTTGCCGGCGCTGCAACGCTTCTTCAAAAACCGGGAACGGAGACACTGATGAAACCGATATTCAAACTCAATCTGTGGCGCGGACTGGCCTTGACAGTGGTGGTGCTGTCGCTCGCGAGTTCTAACGTTTTCGCGCAATCCAGTCCGACGCCGGCCAAGCCGGCAACTCCCGCCACCAGAATGACTGCGCCGGCTTTGACGAAAGCGGTATCCGCGACACCGTCGGGCGCTGTGAACGAAGACATCCGCGATATTCGCGGGCCGAAACCCATTGCGTCGCCCTGGCTCTGGCCTTTGTGGCTGGCCGGCGGCGCGGCGCTCGCCGCCCTGCTTTACGCCGCCTGGCGCTGGAATCGTCGTCGCGCTCTGATTGCCGCGCTGCTCCCGTATGAAATCGCGCTCGCCAAGCTGGAGGAAGCCCGGTCCCTGATGCAGCCGGAAAATGCCCGCGAATTCTCCATCAGCGTCTCGGAAATCGTGCGCCAATACATTGAGATACGTTTCCGGGTCTGGGCCGCGCGCCGGACCACCGAGGAGTTTCTCCACGACCTGCTCGACCCGTCCGACGCCTTGCTCGTGAGCCATCGCGAATTGCTGGCGGATTTTCTCCGGCACTGCGACCTCGCGAAGTTCGCCCGCTGGATTCTCTCGATTGAAGAGATGGAAACCATGCTCCAGAGCGCGCACAACTTCGTGCTCGAAACCGGCAAACCGCTGCCGCCCGAAACCAAAGCCGACGACGCGCCGCCGATTCCTGAAGGAACTGCCATTGTGTCCGAACCCGTTCCTGCAAACCCTTAACTCATTAAATCTATGATTCGTTTTCTTCAACCTGAATGGCTCTGGCTGCTGGTGCTGTTGCCTCTCGCGCTGCTCTGGCGCGGACGGCGCGGCGCGGTGGCCGCCGTCCAATACTCCAATGTCAGCCTCGCCCGGCAGGTCGCCCGCCAAACGCGCAGTCGCGCCGGCCGCTGGGTCTGGCTGCTGCCGATCCTCGCCGGTGCGCTGATGGTCGTCGGACTTGCCCGGCCGCAATTCGGCCATGGCGGCGCCAACGTGCAGGCGAGCGGCATCGACATCATGCTCGCGCTGGATGTGTCCGGCTCAATGCAGGCACTCGATTTTAAAGTGAACGGCCAACCGGCCAACCGCATTGATGTCGTAAAGTCCGTTGTCAGCAAGTTCATCGAAGACCGGCCCAACGACCGCATTGGCATTGTCGCGTTTGCCGGCCTGCCTTACCTCGTCAGCCCGCTCACGCTCGATCACGACTGGCTGCAACAAAACCTCAGCCGCGTCCAGGTCGCCGGGGTCGAAGACGGCACGGCCATCGGCTCGGCGATTGCCGCCTGCGTCAACCGGCTGCGCGATACGCCCGCCAAATCGAAAATTATCGTGCTGCTCACCGACGGCATGAACAATTGCGGTAAAATTTCGCCCGCTGCCGCCGCCGAGGCCGCGAAGGCGATGGGTGTAAAAGTCTATACCATCGCGGCCGGCGTGCGCGGCGAAGCGCCCGTGCCGGTGAAGGATCAAATGGGGAATACCCAGATCGTCATGGCCAAAGTGGACGTGGACGAGGACACGCTCCAGAAAATCGCCGCCGAGACGGGTGGCCAATTCTATCGCGCCACGGACACCGATTCGCTGAAACACATTTACGCCAGTATCAACGGTCTCGAAAAAAGCAAGGAGACTATTCACAAGTTTGAACATTATCAGGACTTGTTTGCCTGGGCCTTGATTCCCGCCCTCGGCGTGCTCGGCCTGGCCGTGGGGTTGGAGCAGATACGTTATCGGAGGCTGCCATGAACCGGAACCCATCCATTTCAACTCACACTCAAAAGGACCAATATGAAATTCGCTGAACCCATCTGGTTGCTGGCCGGTTTGATCGCCTGTGGCGCGCTCGTTTGGGCGTGGCGGCGTTACGACGCCCGCCAGCGCGCGGCGCTCGCCACGTTCGCGTCGTCGCACCTGCACGCGCAACTCACCGCGTCGTTCTCCACCGTCCGGCGAAACTGGAAACGCGGGTTGTTCCTCGCCGCCGTCGGCTGCCTCTTCGTCGCACTCGCACGCCCCCAGGCCGGTTTCCGTTGGGAGGAAATGAAGCGGCACGGCATCGAAGTTATCTTTGCCGTGGACACTTCCCGCAGCATGTTGACGCCGGACATGAAGCCCGACCGCCTCACCCGCGCCAAACTCGCGGTGGATGATTTCGTGAGCAAAATGAACGGCGACGGCGTCGGCCTGATCGCCTTTGCGGGCAACGCCTTTCTGCAATGCCCCATCACCCTCGACTATGACGCGTTCCACGAATCGCTCGCGGCGCTCGACACCACCATCATCCCGCGGGGCGGCACGGACATCGCGAGTGCGATACACGAGGCGCAGGCCGCGCTGCAAAATCGCCCGGCCACGGACAATGTTCTCGTCCTGCTCACGGACGGTGAAGACCTCGAAGGCAGCGCGCTGGACACAGCCAAGGCGGCGGCGACAGATGGCCTGAAGATTTGCACGGTCGGTGTCGGTACGGCGACCGGCGACTTGATTCCCATTCCGCCGGAACAGGGCGGCGGTTTTGTGAAGGACGAGTCCGGCCAGTTCGTGAAGTCGCATCTCGACCAAGCGGGCTTGCAGGCGATTGCCGCGGTGACCGGCGGAATCTACGCGCCGCTCGGCGCGCAAGGCCAGGGACTCGACACCATTTACCAGCAGGCGCTCGCGCCGCTGGCCAAACACGAACTCGCGTCGCGGCGGCAACGGGTCTATACGGAACGATTCCATTGGCCGCTGGCGGCTTCACTCGTCCTGCTGCTTGCCAGCACGCTCGTCGGCACGCGGCGGCGCAGCGCGCGGAAACTTGAAGCGCCAGCGGCGGCGACCGGCAAAACGCGGCCAAACCTGATGACGCAACCGGCGGCGGCCATGCTCGGTTTGCTTTTGTTCCTGCCATTCCATAACGCGCAGGCTTCCACTGCCACCGCCGAAAAGGCTTATCAAAAGGGCGACTTTGCCGCGGCTGAACGCGAGTATGCCGCCGCCGCGCAACGCAACCCCAAGCAGCCCGATCTCTTGTTCAATGCCGGCACAGCGGCTTACAAGGCGGGCCAGTTCCCGCAGGCCGCCGCGGCGTTTCAAAAATCGCTCGACGGCAAACCGTCCGCCGATCCCAAGCGCCTGGCCGCGCAGGAGGACGCCTATTACGACCTCGGCAACACGCTTTATCGCAACGGGCAGAAGACCGAGCCGGCCAATCCGCAGCAAACCATCCAGGCCTGGGAACAGGCGGTGAAAACGTATGACGCCGCCCTGCAACTCCACGCCAATGACGCCGACGCCAAATTCAACCGCGACCTCGTGCAGCGAAAACTGGAGGAATTGAAGAAGCAGCAACAGCAGCAGAACCAAAAGCAGAATCAGGATCAAAAACAGGATCAACAGAACAAGTCGGCCCAAAACTCCGGCCAGAAAAACCAGCAGAATAAAGACCAGAAATCGGATCAGCAGAATCAATCGGGTCAAAATTCCCAGGCGAAGAACCAGGAAAATCAAAACCAGAAATCGGGCGCGGGTTCCAAACCTGATCAACAAAAAGATCAGCAGCAGGCCAACAGTGGTTCAAAACCAGACCAGCAAAAGCAGCCCGATCAAAACGGGCAGCAACCCCAGCCGGCCAATGGTCAGCCGCAAGGTAACGCCCAAGCCCAGGCCGGCGCGAACCCGGACCAGAACGCTGCCGCGCAGGCTGCCGATTCGCAGGTCGAGCCGGGCCAGATGAGCAAAGCGGACGCGCAAGCGCTCCTCGACTCGGTGAAAAACGAAGAACAACGCCTGCCGACCGCACCGGTCGCGCGCAATGGCAACATCAGCCAGCAGTCGGATCAACCCATCAAGGATTGGTGATATGAAAACAAACTTGTCTCGCTTCCGTCCGCTGATTGCGGTTTTAGCCGCCGTCGTTGCGCTCGTCGGCACGGCGGCCGTAGCGGCGCCCGCCGTCACCGCGCAACTGGACCGTGCCAACATTGCGCTGGGTGATTCCGCGCAACTGACCCTCTCGGTATCCGGCAGCAGTGCAGATGACATTTCGCCACCGGTCGTGCCGGGCTTGGAGTTCGCAGCCGTCGGCCAATCGAGCCAATATGAATCCATCAACGGCGTCACTACCTCGACCACTTCGATAACTTACGCGGTGACGCCGCAGCACGCGGGCACGTTCACCATCCCGGCCCTGAGCCGTGGATCCCAATCGCTCGTGCTGCACGTCCTACCCGGCAACGGTGGCAGCAGCGCGACGACGGGCAACAACTCCGGCGCGTCCAGCCTGCCGCCACCGGCCACGAGTGGATTGTCCGCTGGGGAGACACACACGACGCAGGATGGCGCGGCCTTCGCGCGGCTGCTTTTGCCGAAGCATGAACTTTATGTCGGAGAAACCGTACCGGTGGAAATCCAGGTGGGGTTGCGCCCCGGTTTGGTGGCACAGTTGGATGGCCTGCCGACCCTGAATGGTGATTCCTTCACGTTAAACAAACTTTCCGACAAGCCGGAGCAGACGCAGGAAATGGTCGAAGGCCAGCCATACACAGTGCTCACCTGGCACAGCGTTCTGGCGGCCGTGAAGCCCGGCGAATTCCCACTCACCGTCGAAACGCCGCTCACCGTGCAAATTCGCACCGCGCCGCGCCGCGCCCAAATGCCGGAAGGCATGTTGGATGGTTCCATGTTGAACGATCCGTTTTTCCAAAGTTTCTTTGGCGGCGGCACCACCGAAAAACAAATCACCGTGGCGAGCGACCCGGATGCGCTCACGGTGCTGGCGTTGCCCGCTGCGGGCCGCCCCGCCGGCTTCAGCGGCGCGGTCGGAAAATTCGAAGTCAGCAGCGAACTTTCCTCTGCCCGGAGCGCCGCCGGCGACCCGCTCACGCTGCGACTGAAAGTGACCGGCACGGGCGATTTCGACCGTGTCAACAGCGCGATGCTCGGCGCAGCGGACGGTTGGAAGACTTACCAGCCAACCGCGAAGTTTGCACCGGCCGACAGCGCCGGTTACAGCGGCGAGAAGGATTTTGAGCAGGCGGTCATCCCGATGCAACCAGGTCGGCAAACCGTGCCGACGCTGGCGTTCAGCTTCTTCAATCCCGAGACACGCCGCTACGAAAGTAAACTGACCACACCCTTGAGCGTGGAAGTTTCGCCGACATCCGCTGGAGGTCTAGCCACAGCCGCTGCGCCGGCTTCAAACGCAAGCCCGACTCCGGCCAGCGAACCGCCGCGCGATGGACTCCGCCCGGACCGTGTCGAAACGGGCGGCACGGTTGCGACGCTGCGTCCGCTCTATTTTCAACCGTGGTTTGTGGGCACGCAAAGCACGTTGGTGCTCGGTTTTGCGGGTGGCCTGATTTTCTTGCGCCGCCGTGAACGACACACACAGGACGCGGACGGCGCACGCCAGCGCGAGGCCTCGGGCGACATCGGGCGTTGTCTGGCGGAGATGGAGGCCGCGTCAGCCGCCGGTGACTCGCTGCGCTTCTTTCAATCCGGGCGCGCCGCGTTGCAGCAGAAACTGGCCACGCGCTGGCTCGTCGCGCCCGCCTCGATCACGATTGCGGAAATTGACGCGCGCCTGAACGGTGACAGCGCGGAAATCCGCCGCATCTTCGCCTTGGCGGACCAAGCCGCCTATTCCGGACAACACCTCAGCATGGCGGATTTCCAGCAGTGGAAAGAAACCATCCATGACCAACTTAAAGATACGGAGGCATTATGAGATTGTTCGATATTCTGACAGTTCGCATTGATCCGGAAAAAATGATGGTCACGCGAAAATTGCTCCATCGAGTGCGCCGTAAAATGAGCGGTGAATCTTGTTCCAAGCCGTCGTTCGCGTGCCGAAGGAAATATCACGGCTTCGCCCGTTTGTGCTGCGCCGCACTGGTGGCGGCACTGACGCTGCCGATTTGCCTCGTCACCGCGCACGCAGCGACCGGAACGCAACCCAGTTTGAACACCACGGCAACGAGCGGCTACTCGGCGGCGGCACTTTTCAATCAAGGCAACGCCGCCGCCCGCCAAGGGAAGACCGGTCCGGCAATTCTGAATTACGAACGCGCGCTCCTGCTCACGCCCAACGATGCCGACATCGCCGCGAACTTGCACTTCGTCCGTGCCAAGGCGGGCCTGCCGGACGCGCCGGAGAACTGGTTCGCCCGCAGCTTGACCTTTGCCCGCCCAAATACGCTGGCTTGGTTTGGCAGCTTCGGCGTGGTGCTCGCCGGCATGAGCCTGCTCCTCGTTCGCATGCATCCGCAACGTCGATTGACCTTCCGCTCATTGACTGTCGTGGGCGCATTGCTCGCCGCCACCGCCATCGGCAGTGCGATCACAACGTGGCCAATGATGAAAGCAGCCGTCGTCATCACCGGCGAAACCCCGGCCCGCATTTCGCCGGTCTCGGATGCTGAGCCGGCGTTCCAGTTGCATTCAGGCGAGACGGTGACAGTGCGCGCCGAGCACCAGGGCTTCGCGCTCGTGCAAACTTCAGCGGGCCGCTCCGGCTGGGTGGCGCGTGCGGATCTCGCCCGCGTCGTGCCGCAATCCGGCGACCGTTCCCAATCCACTCACCGAACCTGACTCAAGCTCGACACACTGAATTCCATGAAAACCAAAACTCTCATTGCACTCCTCACCGTTACCCTCGGCCTCGCGGTCGTTGGCACCTACGCGGCCTTGACTCATACTGGCACTGACACGGGCGGACCAACGCCGAAACCGGCCGCCAACGCCGCCGCGCCCGCTGAAACCGAATCATCCGCCCGCGTCAACGTGAAGGCACTCGCCGCGAATCTCGAATTTCTCGGTGACAAACCTGCGCTCAACGGCCATCCAGTGCTGATTGAGTTCTGGGCGACGTGGTGTCCGCCCTGCCGCGCGAGTATCGCGCACCTGAACGAGCTCAACAAACAATTCCACGACCGCGGGCTGCAAATCGTCGGGATCACCGGTGAGGACAAGGCCGTGGTCGAACGCTTCCGGGCGCGCACGCCGATGGATTATGCCGTGGCATTGGATGCGGACCAGGCGCTGGCCACCGAGTTTCAGGTGCAGACCATCCCACAGGTCTGGCTTCTGGACAAAGATGGCCGGGTCGTTTGGTCCGGCCATCCGATGGAGCTTGATGAGCAAACTATCGTCCGTGTTTTGCCAGCCCATTACAAAAATTGAACTCGAAATCACACGATTACGCCACCTTGGAGAGGCCCATTAAGGATGCGGGGACAAACCTGCAAATCCGCATACAAGGTGTCGATGGCTCGGTCGCAACGTTTACCCAAAACGATCCCGATCTGGTAAATCACACTCTGCAGGAACTCAACCCTGCTCGAATCCTTACTCAAACCAAAATCACCATTGTCGGCAACCATTCGGTAACCACGTTTATTCCTCCCCTGATCACGCGGATCGACCTGATCACCGACCGGCTTTCGGTTTGGGATTTCCATTTCGTAATCGGAGCCTTGGTGGAGCTAACGGAGGCGGAGTTCCACAAGTTTCTTCACGACTTACAAGGACGGGTACAAACACGCACGTCAGGCGACTATCCGGTATTTCTCGATATAGAAATGGTCAATGGCCAACACTCGTTCCTTTGGATGGAAATCGTTGCCGGGTTGCCAGCCGACCGATTGTTGAGGATCTATTCCCTCCTCAAAGAGCGGAGTTTGATCTTCGGACTCCGCACCGGCGGAATCGGCGTTCTGAACCTGGCCAACATGGTGCGCTTCTCGGTCCATCCCGATCCGCTGGCAGGACCGGCGAAGGCGTGGCCTGCTCATCAAGCCAATGGCTCGAAACCTGATCGCTTCGCCGGGAATTTGCGTGGATCGGTTGATGGCACACAGCCGTTGTCCCGCTTCCCGCAGAACAGCCGGCCAAATTTCATCCTATCCAGGATGGAATCAAAATGAAAACGAATCAAAAATGGAAGGAAAGCATCAAGGAAAATCCTTCTTTATGAACACCACGCATGACAAACCCAGCAACGGGATTTATTCCGCAAGTAATTCCATCAAGCCGGTCAATTTCTTCTGCTCCGCGCGTGGGGCAAAGACTGTTCAGTTGGCGGGCGATTTCAATCACTGGCACCCCATCCTGATGGCCCAACGGGAGGATAGCTGGTGGTTTATTCAGATGTGGCTGCCTCATGGCCATCACCCAATACCGGTTCCTAGTGGATGGCGAGCCTACGCTTGACCTGCACGCCACTGGCACCGCCCGCGATGAACGTGATGAACCGGTATCGCTCATCGCTGTGAGTTGATCCCGAATGCAGTTAAGACCGCAAGGTTAATCAGGCGTGAAAGCGCAAACGATGAAACTGAAACCAAAATTGAAAGTCTATGAGACGAATCACTGTTTTGCTGGCCGAAGACCACACGATAGTGCGTGAGGGGTTTCGCAAGTTGCTGGAGTTGGAAGACGACTTCGAAGTGGTCGGCGAAGCGGAAGACGGTCGCCAGGCGGTCGCCATGGTCAAAAAACTTCGCCCCGCAGTGGTCGTCATGGACATCGCCATGCCGCTGCTCAATGGTTTGGAAGCCACCCGTCAGATTCTCAAAGCCGTCCCCAAAACCAGAATACTCATTCTCTCTGCGCACAGTGATGGCGCGTATGTCAAAAACGCAACGGAGTCCGGTGCCGTGGGATTTCTGCTCAAACAAGCCTCCGCCCGCGTTCTGTCCGAGGGGATTCGGGAAGTCAACAAGGGTCATACTTTTTTCGGCCCGTTCATTGCGAAACTTCTTCCCGAACGTGAGCGAAAGTCGTTGGATCGAGCCGGACGGCCGAAGCCGCGCAAGGCCCGCCTGACTTCGCGCGAGATGGAAGTGCTCCAACTGATTGCCGAAGGCAAAGCCAACAAACAAATCGCGGCGGAACTGGGCATCGGCATGAAGACCGTCGAAAGACATCGCGAGCATATCATGGAGAAGCTCAACCTCCACGGTACCGCCGGACTCACCCGCCACGCGATCGAAGCAGGTATCATTGAGAGCAGTGTCCAGCGAACCATGGTTTAGCAACGGAAACTTTTGGGGTTCTCCGAACGAGAGAAGATTGGCTTTTTCATGATTTCGTTATAAAACGAAACAAACGCCTTTGATTACAGCCTTTCTCCTGGTTCTTCCGCACCAGCTAAACCCGCTGTCTTGCAAACTTGTAATCTCCGGGAAAGCACCCCGCAACGTGGCGATGTTCTATTATTGGCAGCAACGATAAAGTTGGGTGCTGGTTGACCGCGCTGTTCCCCGGCAACCAACGCAGATCAAGATACAATATTTTATGAAATTAAAACGGTTCGTGCCCCGGATTATTGCCGTGCTGGCTTTATTGGTTCTCGCCGGCCTCGTCACGGCGGCCACCCTGGCCAACCGCCCGGCTTCGGTCGCGGCGAAAACGAACGACCCGACCGACGGCAACATCACGCGGATCACCGCCGACTTGCTGGAACATTCCCAATTCTCACAGCACCGGCTTGACGACGCACTGGCCGCGAAATTTCTCGACCGCTACCTCGATTCACTGGATCCGGCCCGCCTGCTGTTCCTCCAGCCGGATGTGAAGGAGTTTGACGGCTTCCGTTCGCGTCTGCCCGACATGACCCGCCGCGAAGGCGACCTGACCCCGGAGCGGATCATCTTCCGGCGTTATTTGGAACGGCTGGACCAGCGCGTCGCGTATGTCACGAACCTGCTGCGGAGCGGGAAATTCGAGTTTACCGGGCATGACACCTTCTCGTTCGACCGCGAGAAAGCTCCACGCCCAGCGGACCTTGCGGCCGCCTGCGAACTGTGGCGGCAGAACGTCCGCGCGGAATATTTGCAAGAAAAGCTCGCGGGAAAGCAACCCGCCGACATCGTCACCAACCTCACGCAACGCTACACCCGCACGTTGCTGACCATGAAAAAACTCACCTCCGGAGATGTGCTCGAAGTGTATCTCAATGCCCTGGCGCACGTGTATGACCCGCACTCGGATTACCTGGGACGCGAACAGATGGACGACTTCTCCATCGCCATGAACCTGTCCCTGTTCGGCATCGGCGCAACGTTGCGGGCGGAGGACGGCTATTGCAAAATTTCCGAACTTTTACCTGGCGGCCCGGCGGCCCGGAGTGGCCTGCTCAAACCGGGCGACCGCATTGTCGCGGTCGGGCAGGGGGACCAGAGGCCGGTGGACATCGTGGACATGCCGCTGCCCGATGCGGTGAAGTTGATTCGCGGCCCGAAAGGCACGCGCGTCCGCCTGACGCTTATTCCCGCCGGCAGCGCCGATGCGTCCGTGCGCAAGACCATCACGATCGTGCGCGACGAGGTGAAGCTGGAGGATCAGCAGGCCAAGGCACGCATTGTGGACTGGCCACAAACAAATGGGCCGGTTCTGCGTCTGGGCGTCATTGATCTCCCCGCGTTCTACGGCGGTTACGACCGACGAGCTGGCGCCACGCCGAGCAGCGCGACGGCTGATGTGGCCAAGCTCATCCACAAACTGGAGGCCGAACACATCCAGGGTCTCATCCTGGACTTGCGGCATAACGGCGGCGGTTCCCTGGAAGAAGCTGTCACTCTCACCAGTCTGTTCATCCATGATGGACCCGTCGTGCAAACCCGCGAATTGGACGGACGCACGGATGTCGAAGCGGACACCGAGGATTCGGAGCTTTACGATGGCCCGCTGATTGTGCTTACCAGCCGGTTCAGCGCGTCGGCGTCGGAGATTCTGGCCGGGGCGTTGCAGGACTATGGCCGGGCTTTGATCGTGGGGGACGAATCCACTTTTGGGAAAGGCACAGTACAAACCGTTGTCCCACTGGCGGCGTTGATGGACCGGAATCGTCTCGCGCACTCCATTGACCCCGGCGCGCTCAAAGTCACCATCCGGAAGTTTTACCGTCCGAGCGGCGCCTCCACGCAACTCAAGGGAGTGGCGGCGGACATCACGCTGCCATCCTTGAGCGATGTGGCCGATGTGGGCGAAGCCGAATTGCAAGACCCGTTGCCGTGGGATCGCATTCCGTCTTCCGATTACACCCGGGAAGATCACGTCAGTCCCTTCGTGAATGAGCTCCGGGCACAATCCGCCCTGCGCGTGGCCAAAGACCAGGACTTCGCCGATCTTCGCGAGGACATCGCGCAATTCAAGCAAAACCTCGCAACCAAAACGGTTTCCTTGAACGAGGCGGAACGCCGCCGGGAAAACGAAGCCGCCAAGGCGCGCGAAGCCTCCCGGAAAAAGGAGCTCGCCGCCCGCAAGGAGAGCCAGCCGATCATCTACGACGTCACGGTCAAAAATGCGGACACCCCGGGTCTGCCCGCACCGGTCGTCACGACCAATGCGCCAGTGGCCGAAGCATCGGCTTCCACCGCTGACAAAATGGAGCAGGCCGATACCAGTGTTCCGCCAAGTGATCCCATCCTCCGCGAGTCCGAACACATCCTGGCGGATTATGTGGCAATGCTGCGGCAGTCCTCGGTGGTGGCCGTGGCCACGCATTGATTGAGACGATGGCTTCGCCCTCTGTCACACCGGCCAGGATGCCGAATTCTTTTAAGGATGTATTTGCGCGCGCGTCTTGGATACCCTCGCCCTACTTGAATTATGCGCGTGCTGGTGATTGAAGATGACAGCAAGATCGCCTCGTTCGTCGTCAACGGGCTGAAGCAAAATGGCTTCGCCGTGGACCATGCGGCCGATGGCGAAAGAGGACTCGCGCTGGCCGGCGCGGTCACCTACGACGCGGCGGTGCTCGACATCATGCTGCCGAAGCTCGACGGGCTTTCATTGCTGCGCCAGTTGCGCCAGGACAAAATCCACACGCCCGTACTGATCCTCAGCGCGAAGGCGAGCGTCGATGACCGCGTGAAAGGCTTGCAGGCGGGCGGCGATGACTACCTCACCAAGCCGTTTGCGTTTTCCGAGTTGCTGGCCCGCGTGCAGGCGCTCATCCGCCGCGCCACGCACACCGCCGAGCCGATGAAACTCGCGGCGGGCGACCTCACGATGGATTTGCTCACGCGCGAGGTCGTGCGCAGCGGGCAAAAGATTGAACTGCAATCCCGCGAGTTTGCCCTGCTCGAACAGCTTCTCCGCCATCCCGGTCGCGCGGTCACCAAGACCATGATTTTGGAGCATCTTTGGGATTACAGCTTCGACCCGCAAACCAATGTCGTGGACGTGCTCGTCCACCGGTTGCGCGCGAAGGTGGACAAGGATTTCCCTGTAAAACTCATCCAAACCATCCGCGGAGTCGGCTATGTCCTCAAACCCGCTTGAACGCCTGGGCCGCAGCTTCACGTTTCGCCTGAGCCTGGGCTACGCGGCGCTGTTCACGTTCAGTGCGGTGGTTCTCTTCGGCCTGCTTTATCTGCTGCTGGCGGCAACGCTGCAAAGCAAGGATCGCGAAATCATCGAAGCCCGGCTCCGGGAATGCGCGGCGGTCTATGACAACGGCGGCCTCGCCGCGTTGCAGGATCTTGTCCAGCGCAGCCGCGATTCGGGCAAGGTCAAATCCTTTTTCATCCGCCTGGCTGGACAACAGGGCAGTGTATTGTTGCTGACCGCTCCAGAAGATTGGGTCCAATTCGACACCTCGGCGCTCGACCGTGGCGGCGACCCGTCGCGACTCGTCTGGTTGCGCATTCCGAAAGATGAGCAAAGTGATTTCACGGTCGCCGCGATGCGGTTGCCCGACGGCTCGGTCCTGCAGGTGGGTCGCAGCACGAACAACCGCGAGACCTTGCTCCAGCCCTTCCGCCGAGATTTCCTGATTGTGATGACACCCACACTGTTGCTCGGGGTGCTCGGCGGTGCTTTCTTTGCCCATCGCGCGACCAAACCCGTGCGCGAAGTCGTGGCCACGGCCCGCGCCATCATTGACACCGGCAACCTGTCCGCCCGCGTTCCCGCCAGCGCCCGCCAGACCGAACTGGAGGACCTGGCCCGCCAGTTCAACCGCGTGCTCGACAAAAATCAGGCGCTGATCCAGGGCATGCGCGAAGCGTTGGACAACGTCGCCCACGATCTCCGCACCCCGCTCACCCGACTGCGCGGCACGGCGGAACTCGCCGTGCAAGCCACGCCCGATCCCGCTGCGCGTGAAGCGTTGGCCGATTGCGTCGAGGAATCCGACCGCGTCCTCACCATGCTCACCGCGCTTATGGACATCACCGAAGCCGAGGCGGGGGTGATGAAACTGAACCTGGAAAAGACTTCCATCGCCTCGCTGCTGACCAATGTGGTTGAACTCTACGAAGTCGTCGCCGAAGAAAAGCGCATCACCGTCGCCACCGACTTCAACGCACCGTGCGAAGCCGTCGTGGATGCGACCCGCATGCGCCAGGCTTTTGCCAACCTCCTCGACAACGCGCTCAAATACACGCCCGAGGGCGGCAACGTCCGCCTCGCCTGCGCCGTTGAATCCGGTCGCGTGACCGTGCGGGTGCATGACACCGGCATGGGCATCCCGCCAGAAGAGCAACCACGTATCTGGGAGCGTCTTTACCGCGGCGACAAGAGCCGTTCCCAACGCGGCCTTGGCCTTGGATTGAGCCTGGTAAAAGCCATTGTCGAAGCCCACCACGGCAAAGTGTCGGTCCAGAGCCAGCCGGGCGAGGGTTCGGAGTTCGCGGTCGTCATTTCGCAGTCTGGTCACCTGGCATGAAGATTTGCCTTCCGCAGGAATATATTTGGGATTTTCAATGAAAGACACGTCGGCTAGTGTGGCGGACGTGAAGCCGATCCAGTGGCTGGCCTTGCGGTGGAACAAGCTCAAGGGCATTGAGGTCTCACCTCGTGCCGTGGCGGTGGGTGTCGCGGTGGGAATCTTTTTTGGGTTTACGCCGTTGGTGGGTTTGAAGACGCGCTCGCCATCAGCGTGGCTTGGTTAGCCGCACGGACGCTATGGGGTGTTTCCCGGAGATTTCAAAGATGGCTGAAACCAACCAGCCGGTGCCGCTCCTCATCCCAGAGCCGGAAGGTGAAGGATTTGAGACTGGAGAACAGCGTGACGGGCGGCACGGTTTGAAACAGCGGCTCCGCCTTGTGGCACTTCTCCAGATCGTAATTGGGAATCCGCCGAGGCACCA
>DLMG01000023.1:23947-31394 GCA_002479245.1 Verrucomicrobia subdivision 3 bacterium UBA7542
ATTGGGAATCCGCCGAGGCACCATCCGCCTGACGCTTTTTAAACCGGTTTTGCACACCCAGTTTCTGTCTGGCAAATACCTGGCTTGTCACCGAGTCATTATTCCGCTGAAAAAGGAAAATCGCTAGGGGGCTTGCTATGGGTTGGCATCCGGCTTCGCTCCTTGCTTGCGGCTGAAAGCCAAGACACACCAGCCGCAGAGAGTTATGAGCATAATAACAAAAGGAACATATTGGAGCCTTACCCAATACACCATTACGTTATCGTGCCCGGCGTGAAACAACGAAGAAAACGCCATATCCATAACGTCTTGTAAAGCAGCCAAAAGCGCCGCTGCCACCAAAATCCACAAACCTTTCAGTTTGTACCGCCGAGCAGCGATAACCGCAACCACCAGGACGGCCGCTTGGATGACCAGCCTAAATCCAGCAGGCACCAGATAATTTGTTGTTTCTAAAGGATTCATAACAATAGCATGATAGGCGGATAAGCGCGTGGATGCTATGGGGTGTTTTCCCCATGCCAGACTTGATGAATCCAGCCCCGACACGCCAGGTCGGAAGGGTGGCGAGCGAAACCTGACGCGACCGGGACAAGTCGGAGCAGGCGGAGAACCCCAAAAGTTTCCGGCGCTAAATAATGGTCAACTGGACATTGCTCTCAATGATGCCCATGGCGACGGCGAGGCGGGTGAGTCCGGCGGTACCGTGGATGTTGAGCTTCTCCATGAGATGCTCGCGGTGTCTTTCGATGGTCTTCATGCCAATGCTGAGTTCCGCCGCGATTTGTTTGTTGGCTTTGCCTTCGGCAATCAGTTGGAACACTTCCATTTCGCGCGAAGTCAGGCGGCCCTTGCGCGGTTTCGGCCGTCCGGCTCGATCCAACGACTTTCGCTCACGTTTGGGAAGAAGCTTCGCAATGAACGGGCCGAAAAAGACATTCCCCTTGTTGACTTCCCGAATCCCCTTGGACAGAACGCGGGCGGAGGCTTGTTTGAGCAGAAATCCCACGGCGCCGGACTCCGTTGCGTTTTTGACATACGCGTCATCACTGTGCGCCGTGAGAATGAGTATTCTGGTGCTGGGGACGGCTTTGAGAATCTTACGGGTGGCTTCCAAACCATTGAGCAGCGGCATGGCGATGTCCATCAGCACCACGGCGGGGCGAAGTCTTTTGACCATGGCGACCGCCTGGCGTCCGTCTTCCGCTTCGCCGACCACTTCGAAGTCGTCTTCCAACTCCAGCAACTTGCGAAACCCCTCACGCACGACCGTGTGGTCTTCGGCCAGCAGAACAGTGATTCGTTTCATAGACATTCAAGGTTTGCTGCCAGCCGGCTCCATCAGCGGTTTCCCCCTCGCGCGGCCTTGCCGAGGGGAATCTGAGCAAGAATGGTCGTGCCTTGCCGGGTGAGGATTCGACAACGAATTTGCCGCCGAACATCTCCAACCGCTCCCTCATGCAAAGCAGTCCCAGACATTTGCACCCGCGGGCCAGCAATACACGTTGCACCTGAAAAGATTTGCCGTCATCTTTTATTTTCATGCAAATGCAGCCCGCCAGTTTCTGAATGTTTACTTGCACCCGGCTGGCCTGCGCGTGTCTGGCGACATTGGTCAGCGCTTCTTGGGTTACCGGACAACGAGAATCCTGAGCACCGTGTGGCAGTGACACTGCCGCACAGTCAAGTCCTGGATCATCGAAACCGTCACCGATCCCTTCGGTTTTGGCGAATGCGGCAGAGCATTGGCTTTTTGACTCTTGGTAGGGATTCACCCCATAGCAAAGGCCCCGTAACGGCCTAAAGTGTCACCAGCAATAAAAGCAAAAACGAAAGAAAAAATATTATGACCAAGAACAATTCCATCGTGGCGATTTTCAAATCGCACATCGAAGCCGAAACTGCCGTCAAGGAACTGCAGCAATCGGGCTTTGACATGAAGAAACTATCCATCGTCGGCCGCGACTATCACACGGATGAAAACGTGATCGGCTATTACAATGCCGGGGACCGCATGAAATACTGGGGAAAATTGGGAGCCTTCTGGGGTGGTTTTTGGGGCTTGTTATTCGGCTCCGCGTTCTTTTTGATTCCCGGCGTCGGGCCGTTGCTCGTGGCCGGGCCGCTCGTCGGCTGGATTGTCGGGGCTTTGGAAGGCGCGGTGGTGGTGGGCGGTTTGAGCGCGCTGGGCGCCGGACTTTACAGCGTGGGCATCCCCAAGGACAGCATTCTGCAATACGAGACGGCGGTGAAAAGCGGCAAATATGTCCTGATCGCCCACGGCTCCGATGCAGAGACGACTCACGCCCGGGAGATTATCAGCCGCACCAACCCGGAAGCGTTGCAGGAACATCAGCCCTCCTGCGCCGGCAAGGAAGCGTGCGCGGTGGCAGCATAGTTTGCACGGGCATATTTGAAAATTCTGCCGGAGCGCGGCTGTGTCCCGTTGAGCGGGACTAGCCGCAGCACGTCTGCAAGTTCGGCCGCTTTCCGTCCGTTCATGCGCTACGGCTTCGGCGGGCATTTGGAAAATCCGAAAAGTAAAGGCGACACGATGATCTGGTCCGACATTTCCCAACTTATCGGTGCAATTCTGCTGATCGTCGGCGCTTTACTGCCCGTCGTTAATCCACTGGGCGACGCTCCGATTTTCCTAAGAATGACGCCCGGCTGCGATGAATCAACCCGCGCCTTTCTGGCGAAACGAATTGCGTTCTACTCGTTTTTCCTTGTGCTGGGGTCGTTGTTGCTTGGCTCGTTCGTCCTGCTTTTGTTCGGCCTTTCGATACCTGTGGTGCAGGTGGCGGGCGGTGCCGTGGTGTGTGCGCTGGGCTGGAAACTCCTGGCCGACATCCCCAAACCGGCCGATGTGACCTTGGACCCGATCCACGCCAAGCTCATCGCGCTGGGGCGGGCCTTTTCCCCCCTGACTTTGCCGATGACGATTGATGCCGGGGTTATTTCGGTCGCGATCACCGTCGGCGCCAATCATGCGCACACGTTTAAACACGCGGTGATCCAGCTTCTCGCCGCCGCCATCGGTGCCGGCATCATCGCGCTGTCCATTCTTTTGACCTATCGCTACGCCCAGCGGGTCGGCAAACGGATCGGGCATACGGGCATGATGGTGGTGGTGCGGCTCTCGGCGTTCATCATGCTGTGCATCGGTGTGGGGATCACTTGGAACGGCATCAAGGCGTTACTGGCAGAAATTGGCATTCCGGGGCGCTGACCACGGCGCTCTATCCCTTCACTTTCTTGTTATTTCCGTCCGCTCTCTTTGATCCGTACACCCAACTTTCGCTGAAGTGCCGTTACGACCACTTCTGCTGCCGCCTCGACGCTGAGCGCGGCCGTGTTGATGATCAAGTCGTGGCTCAAAGGGTCGGTCACATCGTGGCCAAAATGGCGACGGACCGATTTCACTCGCTCGCGATCAATTCTTTCGATCTCAACCCGGGCGGCCTTCAGACTCAAGCGCGCTTTGTCGGCGATCCGCCGGGTACGCACCTCAATCGGCGCAACCATCCGCACACTCAAACCGAACTGAGCTGGCAAAATGAACCGCGCTGCGTGGCCGACGATGACCACGTCACCCTGATGACCAAGCGTGAGCACTACTTGCTTCAAATAGGCCAGGTAGTCTGGTGTGCCGATCTCCTCGGGGTTCAGCAATTGGCCAACAATGTCTTGGATCGTTGCCTGATCACGCTCATCCAAGCTCTCGATTAATTGGCGGCGAATGTGCGCCTTTTTTGAGATTTCATCCACGATTTCATTGTTAAACACCTGCCAGCCCAATCGTTTTCCGACAAGCCGGGCAACGGTGTTCCCGCCGGCGCCCTTTTCGCGAGAAATCAGCAGGTATGGACCGTAGAACAGGTTGCCTTCCTTGCCCCGCCCCAGTCGCTGCTCACGGTTTTCCTGGAGTTTGTTTGCTTGAAAAACGGCGATTTGCTTTTTGACATAATCTTCAACGTCAATCATAACCATTGTCGGAATTCTCAATGTCCACCTGAATTATTATATCCGGCCGAACGCTCAATCCAACATAAATTCCCGGGCGTTTTGGCGCTGACTTTTTTGGCAGGGCAATTATGCTGCTTCTGGAATGAGACTGATTGGTGTCGAGTGCAGGGCCACCATCAACGAATGAAAGATCCGGTTTATGAAAACTGACCTGGAATTGAAAAAGGACATATTGGCTGAACTCGCATACGAGCCCAGCATCAACGCCGCGGACATTGGTGTCTTGGTGAAGCAAGGGGGTGTATTGCTCAATGGCTCGGTGAGCAGTTATGCCGCGAAAGAGGCGGCGGCGCACGCGGCCAAACGGGTTGCCGGGGTGAAGGGGGTGGCGGATGAAATTGCCGTTCATCTGCCTGCTTCCTCCCGCCGCACCGACGACGAGATTGCTGCTGCCGCGGCCAAATCGTTGGACTGGATTGTCACGGTTCCGACCGGCGCGGTCACGGTAACGGTCCGCGATGGCTGGCTTACTTTGAAGGGTGTTGTCGAGTGGGCGCACCAGAAGTATGCCGCTGAAGAAGCGGTGCAGCGTTTGACGGGGGTCAAAGGGATTAACAATTTAATCATAATTAGACCGAAGCAACCGACACCCTCGGACGTAAACACGGTGATTAAGGCCGCCTTTGAGCGGCACGCTCTGCTCGACGCCCAGAAAATCACGGTGGAGACTTCCGGAAGCAAGGTGGTGCTCCGCGGCACCCTTGGCAGTTGTTTAGAGCGTGAGGAAGCCGAGCGCGCCGCCCGGTCTGCCCCCGGCGTGTCCGAAGTCGAGAATCACATTATTATCCATATCTGGTGATTCCCTCCGCAGTCGTGGTCTGAGGTCACCGTTGCGGAATACGAAGGCCGATGCGATCAATCTTTCCATAAAGCCCTCGCTTCAGTGGTTCTTCGACATGGTAGAGTGCGAACTTGATGCTCGACGAGCCGCCGTTGATGGTCAGGGCGGATTGCATAGTGTCAGATTCAGTTCCGAACATCCGGGTTCAGCGCCGCGAACGCGAGTCAAAAAAGTTGGAGTGTTTATATTCCTGGTAATCCTCACCCCGATCCTCCCCCGTTTGGCGAGAAGCGGGAGTTGAGCGCCGGTTATCGGAAAAGCGAAAAGCCCGCGCGGAGTTCATCCGATTTTTTATTGTAACCCAACAGGCTTTCGCCATAGCCGGTGAAGTATTGCACGTCCAGATATAAACTGAAGCTGCCGAAAAGTCTCATCGTCGGATAAGTCAGGTCGAGTTGCAGGCTCTCGTGATTTCCGTCCTGCCTGCGGGCGAACGACGCGAGAGCCAGTAAAAAAACCACCCCCGCCCACAGGCGAAATCTTCGATGGCGTCGGATTTTCATGATCAGAATTTTCAGGCGACAGCAGGAAACCCCTGCGTTTCGACGGCGAGCCAATATTGCAGGTCGTGTGCGTTCAGGCAACCTTGGAAGCAGCTGTAGCCGGCCGCAAGGTGCAATGCGACACTAATCTCGACTGGGGACTGGAAAGCCTGCGCCACACGTAGCGCGGACATTCCTGTCCGCGGGTTCGGACAACTTTCCAGTCGCCCGTTCCTGCCAACCCAGGTTTGCTTGTTCAAGAACAGTGTCGAGTTGCACTCCGAACCAGCCGCTTGATTCGCTTTACAATTGCTCCGGCAGCCAGCACCCGGTAGTTTCCGGCCCATTGCCAGCCCATGAATGTCGCCATCGAGACCTCCAACCTGACGCGTGATTTCGGGAAGTTCCGCGCAGTCAATGAATTGAACCTCCGCGTCGAATCCGGACGATTTTACGGTTTCCTTGGCCCCAACGGCGCGGGCAAATCCACCACCATCAAGATGCTCACCGGCCTGCTGGCGCCGAGCGGTGGCACGATGCGCATCCTCGGCGAGGACGTGGCCGACCCGCGCCGCGCACTGGAGGTGAAGCGCCGCATCGGCGTGGTGCCGGAAAACCTCGCGCTGTTCGACAACCTGACGGCGCGCGAATACCTCACCTTCGTCGGCCGCATGTACCTGCTGCCGCGCGACACGGTGCGCGCCCGCTGCGACGAGTTGCTGGCCATGATGGACCTGGCACATGAGGAAAAGAAGCTGACGCTGGAATTCTCACACGGAATGAAAAAGAAACTCGCCCTCGCCGCCGCGCTGATTCCCAACCCCGACCTCCTGTTCCTCGATGAACCGTTCGAGGGTGTGGACGCGGTGGCGTCGCGGGTCTTGCGCGACACGCTCAAGCAATGTGTCAGCCGCGGCGCGACGGTTTTCCTCACCTCACACGTGCTGGAGATCGTGGAGAAACTTTGCTCGGACGTCGGCATCATCGCGCAGGGAAAACTGGTTCACCAGGGCACGATGGAGGAATTGCGGCGCGCCGGCTCGCTGGAGGACAAATTCCTCGCGGTGGTGGGCAGCGACGGGCACGAGGTTCAGAAGTTGAGCTGGCTGGAGGCATGAGGCAATGGAGAGATGGAGTCATCGAGTGTTGGAGTGCCGGGTGGAAAACGTTCGGGCACAAATTAACACTGTATCTGTGCGGCCGCCAAACCGACGGAGCGCGCCTGTCCCGGGCGCAGCAAGCACGAAACAAAAAACGCGATGGTATCAGGGTAAACGCACCTGTTTTTTAAATCTGCTGCGGCTGGAACAGCCGCGCTCCAGATACGGTGTCCCTTTGCACCCAAAACGTTCTTCACCCAAAACTCCATCACTCCAAAGCTTCACAACCCCCGCGAATGATGCAAAAACATCCGGGCGGCGCCTGACAGTGGTAACTCTATGAATTGGAGCCAACTCAAGACCATCCTCTGGCTGCGCTGGCGGCTCACGCGCAATCAGTGGGCGCGCAGCGGCGGGCTGGGCGCGGTCATCGCCGTGCTCGCCGGACTGGGCGCATTCGTGATGGGCGGGCTGTGCTTCGTGGGCGCCTTGCTCGGCGCGGCCTTCGGCCTGCCCCAGGCATCGCCGCTGGTCATCATGGGGATCTGGTTCGGCGTCACCGCCGCGTTTCTTTTCTTCTGGCTGATCGGCCTGCTCGCCGAATTGCAACGCTCCGAGACCATAGATTTGCAACGGCTCATGCACCTGCCGGTTGCGCTGGGCCAGATGTTCGTCGTCAATTACCTCGTATCGCACTTTGCGTTGAGCATCATCGTGGGCGTCCCCATCATGCTGGGGCTGGGCATTGGTCTCGTGTTCGCCCGCGGACTGGAGATGGTTTTGCTGATTCCACTCGCCTTGAGCATGGTCTTCATGATCACGGCGTGGACGTATTGCCTGCGCGGCTGGCTGGCGACGCTGATGACCAACCCGCGCCGCCGCCGCTCAATCATCATGGGCATCACCTTCGCCTTCATCCTGCTCAGCCAGGGACCCAACCTTTATTTCAACGTCATCCATCGGGAGGACTTTCATCCCAACCGGCAGTCCACCAC
>DLMG01000121.1 GCA_002479245.1 Verrucomicrobia subdivision 3 bacterium UBA7542
CTCTTGCAACTACATCGTTCCGGTTTAGGGGGCAATTGGAGCGGGTCCGTCACCTTCAAGGAAAACCACGAATTGATTGTGCGCGGGCCGTATCGTTTCGTGCGCCACCCCATCTACACGGGCATCCTCCTCATGATCCTCGGCACGGCAATCATTAGCGGCCGGGCCGTCGCGTTTCTGGCCCTGATAATTGGTTTCCTCATTTATTGGCAAAGACTGCGGCAGGAAGAAGCCTTGCTCACCAAACACTTTCCTGAAACCTATCCCGGTTACAAGTCACGCACCAAGGCCCTCATCCCATTTCTGTTTTAGCCGGAATGAATAGAAATTCGGCGTCTCGTCATGGCGGATGGCGTTCCTCATCGCCGCATACGCGCCGTCGTTGATTTGGTTGCCGATGCGCGATTTCTGGCTTTTGAGTTGAAACCAAAACCCGCCTTGTCGCGCCGACTTGTCTCGGCGAAACGGAGTGAAGACGGATGACCCAGATGGGGACGGTGATGGTGCCGCTCATCCTCACGGTAAGCGCCAGACACCGCTCCCGGCGTGCTGCAATAATCCCGCTTGTCTCGCCGAATCCCGCAATGCGGGAGAAGGCGGACGTCGCGCCAGCCTATGTGCTTTTCGTGCGGAATCCGCCCAGGAGATACGCGACAAGGCATATCGCCAGAATCAGGCCAATCCCGCTGCCGCCGATGACGGGACCTCCAAAGTAAAACCCACCGCCGCCGAACAAGAGAAGACAAACAAGTATGATTAATAATAGATTCATGCCGGTAAGATAACACACCGCTGCACGGTTGCTATGGGGTCTTACCCCCATAGGCGGAAATAGAAATCATTTCACGCCGATGAGCCAGATGGGGACGGTGAGTCACGGCAGACGCCGCAAAATGGTTGAGGGTTGTTGGTTGAGCCCCGAAGGCATTCGGGGTGCAGTTGAGGGTCACGAGACGCGTTACCCAAGAACCCAGACACCGGAGCCGGGGCGAAGCAGTTTCGACAGAACGATCCGAATTAACAGACTTCAATTCTGCATAATTCTGCTAAAAAAGCGCTCCCCAGTTTGAGTTGAAACCAAAACCCGCCTTGTCGCGCCGAAATCAGATGAAGGCGGAAGTTGGGGCAGGAATAATCATTGGCCGGATGCTCCGGCTCCAGCCAGGCTAGTCACGGCGACTTGTCTCGGCGAAGTCCCGCAATGCGGGACGAAGACGGAAGCGTAGCGAAGACGGATCAGTTTTGGGGACGAGCAACCTGCTCGGGACACCGACTTTGTCGCGTGCTCGCGGAAACGGAGTTTATCGGAGCCCGCTCGCGATTCATCGGAGTTGGGGCAGTAAAGATTGGATTCGCCCTAGGATTCTGTGACAACGCAAAAGATTTAACGCAGAGCAATCAAGTCGTCGGAGACTGGGGCTGCGGAGAGCCGGGCTGTGGTGCTGTCACGTTGGAGTCGCTGGTTTCGGTGCTGCCGGCCTTAGTTGTTGGCGGACAATTTGAGGCGCCGGCATTGCCGCGAGCTGAACACCCTTGGCAAATGCTTTCCCGATATTGTTTGCCAGAAGTTTTATCATACCACCTGAATCGAACGACTGAGTAACGGTATGAAAAACCGAAAGGACGAGATCCTGTACATCTTGATCCTTTTCCAAAGGAACGATCTTCAAACCATGACTCGCGAGTTCATCGCGCGAAATATGGCGGCTATGAGTTTTAAATTTTTTGTGGTCGGCCAACCAACGCGCAATGGAACTGGATTTTGAAGCTTTCTTGGGATCATCTTTGAACATGTAAGTTTTAAGCCAGTTCTTGACCAGCTCTTTGGACAAAGCGGACGCGTTTTCGCACTGAACCAATATGTCGGGGCCATATTGCGCCAACATGGGAAACCAAGCCACAGCCTTTTTAGGGTTTTGGCATTCCTCGATTGCCTGGTCAAACTGTTCGCGGACAGCATCAGCCGGAACAGCCCTTTGTCCCAAAGGAGTGTTCAGCACGAATTGAGGATCAATCGGGCCCAAAAAAGAATGCTTGCCCAAAACAATCTCATCCGCCGAGCACGCGAGTATGGTTGCGGCTGACATGGCAGCTTGCGGAACAATGACCCGTATGTTTTTGAATTTTGACCGTAAATAAAGCACGATGGCTTCGGCGGCGGCAGCCGAACCACCCGGACTGTGGAGAATCAAATCCAGATTGGGCCGTTTAAGTCCGTGAATAACTTCCATCATCCCCTGCAAATCTTCTTCGGTGATGGAAAGGAGATCAGGCGAAACGCCTTGCATCAAGGGTTGAGTCCACCTTGTCGCATATAAAATTGTATCCCGGTCGGTTTTAGCCGAAAGCCCGGCAAGGAATTGGTTGAGCAGAATTCTGTCGGCCTGTTGTCCCTGTGCGAGGAGCGCGGTCCGTTGCTCCATTATTTCCCCCCACGTTGGCATAATTGAGGTTGGTCTTAATTGACAGTCGAATGCGATGAAACCACCACGGGAGGCATTGACGCGATTTGTCTTTGAATCTCTTGCAGCGAATTCATTGCCCGCAAATTGTCGTAGGCTTTGATTAAAGCGGACGCACCCGGCTGGCTCCTGACCTCTTCCAAGGTGTCGCGGAGCTGGTCAGCCCTGCTCTTAGGCATCTTTCTTGTGGGTTTTGTCATAGGTGGTTGCGTCACTAGAATCTCGCGTTTCCTTTATTCAGTCAACCGTAATATTACACACCGTAATATTACACATTTATACACCATTGACCAGCGGCTCATTTCAGCGCGACTTGTCCCGGCGAAACGGAGTAAAGACGGATGACCCAGATGGGAACGGTGATGGTGCCGCGCAATTTCACGGCCGACGCCAGACGCCGCGCTCTTGTCGCAGCGAAGCTACTGGCAACGCGGCGCCAAACATGGCAACCTTCGGCGATTGGAAAATCCACCAACCAAAAGTCTCCGGTCGCGGTTGATCGGCTGGGGTTTGGTCAGCCAGTTCGCGCTGGCGGTTTTTTTGTTTGTCCCCGGCACATTGAAATTCTGGCAGGGCTGGGCATTTATGGCCGTGAACTTCGCCGTCATGATTCTCTTTTGCGCTTATTTTTATAAACGCGATCCCCAATTCCTCGCCCGCCGGTTGCTGCGCAAGGAAAAAATCGGCGCGCAAAAATTCATCATGTTCCTTTTAAAAAATGTCTCCATTATTTCCTATCTGTTGTGCGGTTTGGACAATCGCTTTGGCTGGTCGCGAACCTGTTTGGCGCCCGTGCCGTGGTGGCTGACGTCGCTGGCCTTGCTCCTCTATGCCGGAAGTTATCTTTTGTTGATTCCGGTTTGCAATGCCAACCGCTTCGCCGCGACCATCATTCAAGTCGAGGCCGGCCAGACCGTCGCCGACCATGGTCCTTACCGCCTCCTGCGCCATCCCCTGTATTCAGTCTCGCTCCTCCTTTGGCTCTGGTTGCCGCTGGCGCTCGGCTCGTTCGTCGCGCTGCCCGTGGTTGCGCTCATGGTCCCAATCCTCATTCTCCGATTGCTCAACGAGGAAAAATTTCTGCGGCGCGACCTGCCCGGCTATTCCGAATATTGCCAACGCACCCGCTACCGGCTTGTCCCGTCTGTCTGGTAAGACAATAAAAGTCCGGCGTCTCGTCGTGGCGGATGGCGTTCATCATCGCCGCATACGCGCCGTCCGTGATGGATTTGAGCCATTCGGGATTTGAGCCATTTGGGAAATGGCGAAAAGGATTTGCCAACGGCAAAGGCCGTGAGGCCGACTGAGCGGGAGCGACGAAGCCCACTGGCGAAAAGTTTGCTGGTCGCGAAAGCGACGAATCGTGAAGCAAGGAAAACCATTGGCAAGAGCGGGAGCTCCATTTGGGTTAAGCCAAAGGCCCGCGAGGGCCGAGCGAGCGGGCGCGAGCGAGTCAGTCCCGATGCGCGATTTCTGGCTTTTGAGTTGAAACCTGCTTATTTCAATATCAAGAACTGGTTCGTTTCCGTTCAACGTCCAGTTCAGGGAACCGCCAGCCGGTAGAATTGCATCGGGCCGGAGTTCCAGTTCCAGTTGGTGAAATCGAAATTGGCCTGGGTGTTGGCAACTTTTCCCAAGGTTGACCAGGATGATATCAGGTTGGTTGCGCTTTGCACTGAATAGGTGACATTCGTCAAGCCCGTCCAGCGGAGATTTTGTGCCGAGTTGGAAACGGTCAAGCTGAGCGAAGGCTGCGGCACGTTGAAGACCGTCCATTCCAGCCGCACCACCGAATACTCCGGAATCGTGACGGGATTGTTCGTCAACTGTGACTCGATTTGAATGGCGCTGTTTGGTGGCGGCGCGTTGGTCGCGCTGGGATCGCTGCCGGTCACAAAGGTTTCCAAGAATTGATTCGTCACCGCCACGCCGTCCTGGATGATTTGTACCGGCGCGTTGGTGACGCCTTTGTTCGTGAGCACGACATAGCGTTTTCCATTGCCGCCCTGGTAAGCCTGTGCATAAATCGCCGGAATCGTCGCGATGCCATTGGTATCTATGGGCACGGTCGGGCCGTTGTTGCCGACGGTCGTGGCATAGACCGCCGTGGACCGCGTCAACGCCCAATCCGCCACCGCTTCGCCCGCCACCTGCGCGCTCAAATAAAAACCGAACGGCAGCCCGGCGGTGTTGGTTGACCGCCCTTCGTCGTAAGCGGTCGTGACGGGTTGAAAAAAGTTGTTGGTCTGGTCAATGCCATTGGGATTGAGCAATTGATACGGTCCGACAAAGCTCATTTGCGGAAGGGTGGACATGCGCAGGACATATTCCGCGGCATAGATGCCGCCATAAAGCGTGGTTGTGGGCGGATACTGGCCGCCCAAGCCGTTGCCCCGGGTGGGGTTGTATTCTGTGATGAGAAAAGTCACGTTGCTGTTGTTATCAGGTATCAGGTAATCGAGCACGCGGACGGTGGTGTTGCTGAACAGTTCCCAGTTGTCCAACGCCATCAAATCAGAGAAGGACACGCCGTTCGTGGGCAGCGCGGGATAATGATGATACACCACCGCGTCCCAGTATTTGTTGGTGTAATTGGACAAATCATTGTCCCAAGTGTTGGGTTCCGGATGACCGGCGTCTTCGAAATAAATCGCCACCACCGCATTGGAGTCGGCGGCCTTGATGGCGTCCCGGTAGGGCTTCATCTGGGCGACATAATCCGTCGCGTCCAGAAAAAAGTCCTTGGAGCTGTTGCCGCTGAAGACGTAAGGCTCGTTGCACAATTCCCACGCGGCCACTGGAATGTGATTGGTGAGGGCATACGCTGCAAAAGCGCCGGCGGAATTTGTCGTGTCCGTGAAGCCGTTGATGGTCACGACGATCTTCGCCCCGCCCACGTTCGCACACATCGCCGCGAAATCGCTGAACAGCGCCCCGCCCTTGCCGGGCAGGAGTTTTACCGTGTCGTTCAGGAGGTTGGTTTCGGCCGGTGGAAATTGGGCTATCACATTCGTCATCGTCACCCCGTTTGTCCACTGAAAGGCGTCCTCCAGCGCGCCGCCCGGATAGCGCAGCCAGCCCGGGGAAAGCGTCGCGGTGATCTGCTGGAAATTGGTGTCGGAATACTCCACCGCGCTCGCCAGCATCTCGGTACAGAAACCGGCAAAGCCCGGATTGAGCGGCGTGGCATTCGTCGTTGTGAACGAAACCGACACGACGGCCTGTGCCGTTGCTTCCGGTGGACAAAAGAGTCCCGCCAGAAACAACAGCCCCATGACGGTGATGGCAATCTTTGCGCGCGGCATGAGCACAATTCCAGCAATCCTGACGCCACAATCAGGCGGTTTGTTACAATCCCCCGTCCATTTTCAATGAAAAATCATGCACTCCCAATCATGGCAGACGCCAGATGACCGCGCTCTTGTCGCGTCGAAATGAAACGAAGACGGACGATGTGCAACAACAAACCGCTTCGATGCAATGTTTTAACCACCAAGACGCATCCGCCTACGCCAAAGGCTCCGGCGAGACAGGAAGGACGCCAAGGTTTCAGCCACAGATGAACACAGATTTTCCCAGCGCGGCTTGCGCCGCAACCACGGATTTTGGACTGCGGCGGGAATCCCGCAGAGCGCATACGCGTCAACTTAAGG